>JBFLYA010000109.1 GCA_040757115.1 bacterium
TTTAACAAAATATCTGGAATAGTAACTATCATCATATCTATTTCTCCTCCCTTTTATAATTAATATCGGGAGGAAATAGATAATACTTAATACTTTAATTGTCAATTTGTTATAAAAAAACGCAAAAGTTTAGATAGTAAATTTGGGTAACTGTTCAGCCACAGAGGCACAGAGTTCACAGAGAATTAGAGAAATTAGCCATAAATGGACACGAATTAACCTCTGACATTCGATAAATGTAATGCGAACCTTTGTATGTGTTTAGCGTATTTATGCATTGGATACAAACCTGAAAGGTTTGAATTTTACATAACCGTAGGTAAAACCTACGGAAATGGACATTTACGATGTCTCTCAACCCTGAAAGGGTTGAATTTTAAACGAGGGATAAAATTCGACCCTTTCAGGGTCTCAGAGTGCATGTATGTGTTTCTTCCGTAGATTGCATCTACGGTTATGTGAAGTTTGACGCTTTCAGCGTCGGAAAAAAATATCGTCACGCTAAACACATACGAACCTTTAGGTTTGCTTTCCTGCTTGCCAGAAGCGAGGCTAAAGTCTCGCACTACAAATCTTTTTATTATTCGTGTTCATTCGTGGTTATATATTCCCTCTGTGTTCTCTGTGACTCTGTGGTTATATCCCGGAACGGTTACAAATTTGGAGAATAAAAAAATGGGTAATGAAGAGATAGAAAAACACCTGGAATTAGGTGAAGATTCTAAGTGGGAGTTTAAGTCAGAAATTTCACATCCCGATGACCTATCTTCTGAAATTGTCGCTATGGCAAACTCTGAAGGCGGAACTATCCTACTTGGTGTCTCTGATAAGGGAGAACCAACTGGTAACCTTGATGATAAGGAAACAATGAATACAGTGGTTGTCTCAATAGAAAATATCTCTCGGAATAATATAGAACCCGCTTTATTTCTTACCTGGGAAAAGATAAAGATAAATGGTCACACAATCCTGGCGATTAAAATTCCCAAAGGTCCAGATAGACCATACCGCACCAACAAAGGAGTCTATTATCTCCGTGTGGGGACAAGCAAAAAGATTATTAGTCGGGGAGAGTTAGCAAAGCTCTTTCAATCTACCGGCTTATTTTATCCTGATGAATCCCCGGTTTTAAATACGGACATCGCTGATATTGATAGTGATTATCTGAACAAAGCCTGGCCCGAATTAGTAAGCATACCTTTATCTAAAGCCAGACTCAAAGACTGTGGGATAATAAGCACTGATGAATCTGCTTTGACAATTGGTGGGCTTATCTGCTATGGCAAAGAACCACAAAAAAGGCTACCTTATGCCAGGATTACTGCCATCAGATTCCCGGAAGGAGATATTGAAGGTGGACATAGGTATCTTGAGAGGTTAGAGATTGAAGGCAGGATTGAAGACCAGGCAAAGGAAGCAACTATGTTTTTGACTCGTCATCTTGGAATAGTAGAAGAAATTTTGACATTTGCTTCGGAAACTCAAACCAGCCCTCCCAAACTCTTATTATCAGCCATTCAGGAAGGAATAATCAATGCCCTGGTTCACCGCGATTACACCCTTCCTTCCCAAATTAGACTCTTTGTCTTTGATGACAGGATAGAAATATTAAGTCCTGGCAGGTTGTTGAATACGGTAAATCTTTCAGAACTGAAACTTGGCTGTCATGCGGTTAGAAACCGTATCATCTTTGCCCATTGTCTGAGGCTGAAATTGGTTTATAATGTGGGATTGGGTATTCCAACAATGTTCAGGCTAACACTCAGGGCAGGTCTTCCTGAACCAGAAATAAGTCTTGTCGGCTCAGAATTTAGACTTGTCTTCAGGAGAAACGCTCATGTCCACAGCGCGGACACAAACGACGATGAAAATTAATGGGACGCAGATTTACAGGATTTACAAGATTTTAAAGAAAAGCCACTAATGCTCTGTCGCCATTCAAGTGATTGATTGGCCGTTGTCCCCCGCTGGCGGGGGTAGGGGGTGGATTCTTCTATTTCAGATTTCATATTCCACCCCCTTAATCCCCCGCCAGCGGGGAACATCAATTGAGTAGCGACAGAGCACTAAGGCACTATAAAAACATCAAGAAACTTTAAGGAAATAACTATAGAAATACAATAATAAAAAATTAATTTTAATCCTGTTCATCTGCGAAAATCTGCGTCCAATTTTACATTTTCAGGGGAAACGGGCATGACCTGCGGCTACCAGCCTTTCCGAGTCCCGAACCCCGAGTCCCGAGTCCCGATTTTCAGGAGAACAATAATGGAATGGTATGAAAGATTAGATGGATGGAATAAGATAAATGAAGGCGACCTGGTAACCATTGCCTTATTTAAGTTTGATATGGCAAAATCTACCCAGCTTGGAAAACAACTTGGTGCAGAAGAAAACAGAGATTGCCTTAAGAAATATCACGACCTGGTAGAATATATTCTAACCGGGTTTAATATCGCTCCCCAGCCATTTGAATTTCAAAAGGATGGGGCAACGGTCTATTTCCTTGGGGAAAATGCCGTCTCTGAGGCAGTTCGTGCCGGGAAAAAACTTCTTTCTGAGATAAGAAGGACTCTGGAATACGAGGTTCACATCAGAATTGGCATTGGTGTTGACGATGTGTATTTCAAGAAAAGACTGGGAGAGATTTCATCACATCAGTTTGACCTTGGAGGACATTCAGAAAAGGTTTGCCCCATCGATTCCCTTGTCTTAACCGAGGAGGCATATTTAGACCTTGATAGATTAGATAAAGGATTGGCAAGTGAGTTTGGCTTTCTTGGAACTACACTTGAGGATAAGTCACCTTTATTTGTCTATCCCAAAACTCGCCAGATAAACAAACCAGCTGAATTTTTTAAGCCAGAGGATGACCCATACTGCATTAAGGCACGGCTTATCAATTACTATAATACCCCATCATTTTGTCAATTTAGATTTGTGGGCATCCGTCAATTTGAAAAGGTAGGGTTAGCCCTGGAGATTCGTAAGGCTTATGTCCTTCTTAAAGCCCGTGCCTGGAAGGAAAGGGAAGAGATAGATGAAAGTAGAAAGATGAAAGATGAAAGAGAAAGGGAAGAAAGGGAAAGAAGACCTTTTCTAAGCGAAAAGACCTATCGCGAGACACCTATTCCCCTTGACGGACTTTTAAAGAAAGACAAAAATATTATTCTGCTTGGTGACCCCGGTTCTGGAAAGACAACCTTTCTTCGCTGGCTTAGCTTGATGTTTATAGATGGGGTAAGGAATATAAAAAGGCATCTGGGAATTGAGGAAAGCCTTATTCCCCTCTTTATCTCTGTAGGTAGATTCTTTAATTTGCGTTCAGAAAATCCAAACCTTGGATTACTTAATCTCCTTTCCCTCTATTTTTGTCCCTATGGCTGTGAGGGATTGGAAAAGATGCTTGAACCTCGATTAAATGATGGGCAGGTTATCTTTCTCTTTGATGGTCTGGATGAGCTCCCATCTGCCAATGAAAGAGAGATAGCAAGAAATCTGGTTGAACTCTATACCAGCCAATATTCAAAGAATAGATTCATCATCACCAGTAGAATTGTTGGCTATCCCGGGCTTTCTATCCCTAATTCCAGAGAGTATTGTCTGGAAGGACTTGATGAAGATGAGGCAACAAAATTGGCTTTTGCCTTTTACTTTAGTTTAGCCATTAAGGATGAAGAAAAAAAACCCCGGGCAAAGGAACTGGCAGAAGAGAAAAGCCATATCCTTATCTCATCATTAAAGGAGCGGGAAAACCTCCTTGCCTTTCTCCAGAACCCACTCTTACTTACCCTGTCTGCCATCTGCCACACAAATCTTGGCAAACTTCCCAAATATAGGGTTCGGCTATATGAGGTCGCCACCCAGACATTGGTTGATGCCTGGGCAAATGCAAGAAGACCTGAGAGTATAACAGAAAGAGAACACATTGACTATGAGGCAGAAGGACTGCGTGTCTTACCAGCCATTGCTCTCTGGATGCATCAGGAAAAACCAGCGGGATTGGTCAGAGAGGATGAACTTATAGAAAAGATTAAAGCCCTGCTTGGAAAAGGGGAATTTGATGCCAAAGAATTTATGAGGAGACTTGAAGCCGCAGGAAGCCTTTTAATAAATAGAGGAGAAAACCAATATGGCTTTATCCACCAAACATTCCAGGAGTATTTAGTGGCAAAACAAATGGTAAAATCAGTAAAAGATTCCTGGGAAGATTACATCTCTGAATTTCTTTACAACCCCCGCTATGAAGAAATATGGAGACTAATTGCAGGTGAGATTGGCATAATTGAAGGAAGCGGTGAGAAGGCAAGCCTTTATATAAAAAAGATTTACGAAGATACTGATGACATTAATGCACAAATCCTTAAGAAGAACCTTTTGCTCTCTGCCAAAGCCCTTTCAGATACCGTCTCTTATGATGAGGAGCTGAATAATGGGATTGTATCTGACCTCTTTAATGCCTGCATTAAGGATGAACCACCACCACCCAGAGAACAACTCTTCCTTGCCATCCGACAATTAAAAGGAAGGGAAGAAGGTGAAAGGCTTTGTGGCCTTCTGGTAGATAGACTGAAGGATTTTGATAGGGATGTTCGTTCTGCCGCAGCAGAGGCAATAGGGAATCTGGGGGATAAAAGTGCCCTCCCACAACTTATTCCTTTGTTGAGTGATGCTGTTGGGTATGTTCGTTCTGCCTCAGCAGAGGCAATAGGGATGTTGGGGGATAAAAGTGCCCTCCCACAACTTATTCCTTTGTTGAGTGATGCTAATTGGTTTGTTCGTTCTGCCGCAGTAGAGGCGATAGGGAAGTTGGGGGATAAAAGTGCCCTCCCACAACTTATTCCTTTGTTGAGTGATGCTGAGTGGGATGTTGTTCGTTCTGCCGCAGCCGAGGCAATAGGGAAGTTGGGGGATAAAAGTGTCCTCCCAAAACTTATTCCTTTGTTGAATGATGCTGATGGGTATGTTTGTTCTGCCGCAGCAAGGGCAATAGGGGAGTTGGGTGATAAAAGTGTCCTCCCAAAACTTATTCTTTTGTTGAAAGATGCTAAGTGGGATGTTCGTTCTGCCGCAGCAAGGGCAATAGGGAATGTGCGGGATAAAAGTGTCCTCCCACAACTTATTCCTTTGTTGAGTGATGCTGATGGGTATGTTCGTTCTGCCGCAGCAAGGGCAATAGGGAAGTTAGGTGATAAAAGTGCCCTCCCACAACTTATTCCTTTGTTGAGTGATGATGAGTGGTATGTTCGTTCTGCCGCAGCAGAGGCAATAGGGAAGTTAGGGGATAAAAGTGCCCTCCCACAACTTATTCCTTTGTTGAGTGATGCTGATGGGTATGTTTGTTCTGCCGCAGCAAGGGCAATAGGGGAGTTGGGTGATAAAAGTGTCCTCCCAAAACTTATTCTTTTGTTGAAAGATGCTAAGTGGGATGTTCGTTCTGCCGCAGCAAGGGCAATAGGGAAGTTGGGTGATAAAAGTGCCCTCCCACAACTTATTCCTTTGTTGAATGATGCTAAGTGGGATGTTCGTTCTGCCGCAGCAGAGGCAATCTGGAATCTCTCGCTGGTCTAATTCCAGGTTCATAAGAAGCGGAAATTTTCCTTATAGGGCTATTAACTGGAAGTCTACATAGGATAATACCCATAAATAAGGCATGAGAATAATCGTTCCGTTAGGAACATAATATCGGTAGGAATAGATAGACAAACCAATCAGTTCCGTAGATGGTAGAAAATTTATGGAAAACCATTTACCAATATATTGTCCCTATGGGACATTAATGAAGGATGAGGTAGAATTTTCGTAACCGTTCAGATAGTAATTCACCGCAGAGACGCAGAGGAACAGAGAAGAAATTGAAATAAATCAGACAACAGAAAAGATTATTGAGGCAATTATTGTCCTACATAGGACCTCAAAACCAAATTTGTTAATCAATCATGATATGTCGGTTTTCAAAAGCTTGCTCTGATGAAAATCCGTGATGGAATGAGGCATGTGGTAAATAGTTTTTAATTTTTTCTCTGCGTCTCTGTGTCTCTGCGGTGAACGGTTACTGGTCAACAATACATATTATACGAGGAGGTAAAAGGTATGAAAAAAATAATTGTATGTGGATTGCTTGTTCTGAGTTTATCAGGATGCATGGGAACAAAAGAAAAACCTGTTACGACTGAAGAAATTACTATGGCAGAATCAGGAATTAGTTCGTCAGGTAAATTGGAGTTTTCTAACGAAGAAGAGGTAAAAGGGTTGGAAATGAAGTCTGAAGAAAGTAAGAAGGAAATGGAAGAAATAGGGGTTATTGAGACTAAGTTTGGTAAAATGACTATCAGATTTTTCCCGCAAGATGCACCAGGTCATGTAGAAAACTTTAAAAAATTGGCTAAAGGAAGGTTTTACAATGAAACAACATTTCATCGGGTCATACCAGGGTTTATGATTCAAGGCGGAGACCCAAATAGTAAAGATGATGACCGAACTAATGATGGTATGGGTGGACCAGGTTATACAATTAAGGCAGAATTTAATAGCCTATCTCACAAAAGAGGTATCGTTTCTATGGCACGCAGTGCTCATCCGGATAGTGCCGGGTCTCAATTCTTTATCTGTGTTGCCCCAGCGACTTTCTTAGATGGACAATATACAGTATTTGGAGAGGTAATAAATGGGATGGATGTTGCGGATAAGATTGTCAATGTCCCACGGGATAGCAATGATAACCCAATAGAAAAAATACCAATGACCGTATCGATTATCAGTGTAAGCGTTCAGCCATAGAGGCACAGAGTTCACAGAGAATTAAGGAAATTAGCCATAAATGGACACGAATTAACCTCTGACATCCCATAAATGTAGTACGAACCTTTAGGTTCGTCTTTTGGCTTGCCACAAGCGAAGCTAACGCCTCGCACTACAAATCTTTTTGTATTTGTGTTCATTCGTGGTTATATATTTCCTCTGTGTTCTCTGTGACTCTGTGGCTATATCCTGAACGGTTACTTATCAGTAAATAAATGACTTGTGAATTAATTCTTAAAGCAAATTATATATTACCTATATTAAAGCCTTTAATTGAAGATGGAGCTATTCATATTAAAGATGGCACAATAATTGAATGTGCCAAATTTTCTAAAATCTCAAGTGCAGATAAAAAGATTGTAGAATTAAAGAATGCCTGTTTATTGCCTGGTTTTGTCAATGCGCATAGTCATCTTGAATTAACCAGTCTAAAAGGTAAAGTTCCGTATAAAGGGTCATTTATTCAATGGATTCGGGATATAATTGAAGCAAAAAATGTCTGGAATGAAAAGAATTACATAAGTTCTTTAAAGTTAAGTATTAAACAATTAGTCGAAAGTGGCACAACAACAATTGTAGATATTACGGCAAGTGGATTATCACCACAAATTTTATTAACCTCTAATTTACGAGGTAGAATTTATAAAGAGATAACTGGCTTTAAATTTGATTCAGTAAGTCAAATTATTACAGACTTAAAAAAATATCTATCAAATTTATCCCCAACAAATTTAATTGACTTTGGTGTAGCTCCACATGCACCTTATTCAGTTAGTCCAAAGTTACTTACAGAATTACTTAGTCTATCCAGAAATAATAACTTACCTCTGTCTATTCATCTATCTGAGGATAAAACAGAACTAAAATTTCTTATGAAAGGTAAAGGTGAAATAATAAATTTATTAAAAGAATTAAATGTTTGGGAAGATGAATGGAAGCAACCAGGACTGTCTTCAGTAAAATATTTAGATTCCATAGGGATATTGAATTCAAATATTATTGCTGTGCATCTAAATTGCATTAATGAAGAAGATTTAGAGATTTTAAAAAAAAGAAGGGTAGGAGTAGTTCATTGTCCTAAAAGTCATAAATTTTTTCAACGAGATGACTTCCCTATTCAAAAATTAATAGATAAAGGGATTATAATTGCTTTAGGAACAGATTCATTAGCCAGTAATGATTCATTAAATATGTTAGAGGAAATAAAGGAATTAAAAAGAAGATATAAAACCCTTTCTGCCGAAGGAATTCTTGAATTAGCTACGATAAATGGAGCAAAGATATTGGGACTTATGGATAAGATTGGAACTTTGCAACCAGGTAAAAAAGCGGATATAATTGCCTTGAGACTGCCTGAAGATTTAACTAAAGAGAAATTATATGAATTTATAGTAACAAATGCAAAAAAGGTTATATTAAATATGGTAGATGGGAACTTCTTAAGATTTGAAGTTTAGAAGTTATAAAGTTCTTAAGTTAAAAATTGGTAACTGGTAATTAGTGATTGGTAACTAATTATCAGTTACTAATTACTAAAGGTCCGTAAAATGAAAATAGCCATAAGTGGTAAAGGAGGCGTTGGCAAAACAACATTAAGTGTTTTGTTAGCCTCATTGTATGTTGAAGAAGGAAAAAAAACCTTATTAGTCGATGCAGACCCGGATAGTAATTTAGCCGCTTGTCTTGGACTTTCACAAGAAATAGTCAATCAAATTACGCCTATTTCTAAAATGAAAGCACTTATTGAAGAACGCACCGGGGCAAAATTAGACCAGACAGGAACTTTATTTAAAATAAACCCCCAGGTAAATGATATTCCTGATAGATTTAGTCTAAATTTTAATGGGATTAAACTTTTAATTATGGGGACTGTTGAAAAAGGTAAATCTGGTTGTATGTGTCCGGCTAATACCCTTCTTAAAAATTTAATGAAAGAACTCTTAGTTAAAAAAGATGAGGTAGTTATTTTAGACATGGAGGCAGGAATTGAACATTTAGGCAGAGCGACGGCAGGTAATGTTGATGTATTTTTAGTCGTAGTAGAACCTGGACTTAGAAGTATTCACACCGCTAAAAATATTCAAAGATTAGCCAGAGATATTGGAATTAAAAATGTCCTGATTGTGAGCAATAAGGTAAGAAATGAACAGGATTACAGTATCATCACCCAGGAGGTAAAACCTCTTGAAATTATTGGTTCTATTTCATATCATGAAGAATTAATCAAAGCCGACCTCATGGGAAAAGGTATATTACCTATCCCAAATCCAAAAATTAAAGAAGAGATAGAAAATATAAAGTATATGATAAAAAGAAGTGAAGAAAGAGGAGAAGAGAGTAACGGTAAAGATGGGATACAATTTTAGTAGCTGTTCACCGCACAGACACAGAGACGCAGAGAAAAAAATTAAAATCTATTCACCAGAGACAGAAATTTCCTTTTTTTGTGTGCCTTTCGGGTCTTTCGTTGTTTATTAATCTTCTAATACTTACTTTTAACTAACTGTTTTTAAGCCTTTTTAAACACCGAAAAACGCGATAAACACGAAAAAAAAGTAACCGTTCACCGCAGAGACACAGAGACGCAGAGAAAAAATTAAAATTTATTGATAACTATTCAGCCACAGATGGACACAGATGAAACACTGATTTTATTTTTTATCCGTGCTAATCCGTGTTAATCAGTGGCTGAATAGTTACTTTATTTCTATGTTTTCTCTGTTCCTCTGCGTCTCTGCGGTAAAGGATTACTTGAACGGTTACCAATTTTATTCTTCTTGAACGACTCTGAGAACCTCCTCTACGGTAGTTACTCCTCTTTGCACCTTTTGAAAACCATCTTCTTGCATAGTTTTCATTCCTGATTTAATAGCAAGTTCTTTTATTTTATGAGCATTAGTCTTTTGGAGTATTAATTCTTGTAATTCATCATTTATCAGCAGTAATTCAAATATACCTATTCTTCCTTTAAAGGCAGAGTAATTGCACTTTTCACAACCACGTCCTTTAAGAAGTGTTTTTGAATGAAACTCTTTGACTAATTCTGGAGCAGGGAGATATTCTTCCCTGCACTCCGGGCAAATAAGTCGAACAAGCCGCTGGGCTAATATTCCAATTACCGACGAGGAAATCAGAAAATCCTCAACTCCCATATCATGGAGTCGGGTAATAGCACTTGCGGCATCATTGGTATGTAATGTTGAGAAAACTAAATGGCCCGTCAAAGCCGCCTGAACAGCTACCTCAGCCGTCTCTAAATCCCTTATCTCACCAACCATCATAATATCCGGGTCTTGCCTTAACATTGACCGCAATCCTTGAGCAAACCCAAAGTTTATTTTAGGTTTTACCTGCAATTGATTTATTCGCTTTATTTGATACTCAACCGGGTCTTCAATGGTAATAATTTTTTTCTCAGTTGAATTAATGCGGTTTAATGTCGCATACAGGGTTGTGGTTTTACCTGAACCAGTAGGACCTGTAACTAAAATAATTCCATTTGGTCTATGGATTAATTTTTTAAATTGTTCAAGTATTGTTTCCTCAAATCCTAAGTCTTCTAATTCCAATAAAATACTTTCTTTTTCAAGTATTCTAAGAACTAAACTTTCGCCATAGAGTGTAGGTAATGTTGCGACACGAATATCAATTTGTTTGCCACCAACCTTAAGTTGTATTCGACCGTCTTGTGGTAATCTTCGTTCTGCAATGTTCATCTCAGCCATAAGTTTGATTCTTGAGATAATAGCCGGATAAAGCCATTTAGGTGGAGGAGCGGTATCATACAACACACCATCTATTCTATATCTCACCACCATTTCATCTTCAAAACATTCAATATGAATATCACTGGCTCTTTTTTTAATTGCCTCCATGATGATTAAGTTGACTAATTTAATCACCGGTGCCTCATGAGCCAAACTCTCTAAATCAGCAGTTGTTTCTTTATCCTGGTCACTAATTTTCTTCTCTTTAATCCCGGAGATAATATCTTCAACGGTCTGTGCACCTGTTCCATAATATTTTTGTAATGCCTGGTCTATCTCATCTTGTGAACTAAACACTACTTCTATTTTACATCCTAATAAAAGTCCAATATCATCAAGGATATGAATTTCTAATGGGTCTGCGGTAGCAATAGTCAAAGTGTTATTATCCATTTTAATCGGGATTAGTCGATACCTATTGACAAATTTTGCCGGTAATTTTTTAATTACTTCTTGAGGAATCTCAAGACTTAAAATATTTACTATTGGAATTTCATGTGTCAAATTCATTCTAAACCTTCTTTAAAAAATTGTAAGCGTTCAGGCTACACATCCGGTGTGTAAAAAGGGGGATAAAGAGATAAGGGAGATGTGGAGATTATAAATTAAAAGATTATGGTTATGAAGTTGGTATGGAAGCCTGCTCCTGACAGGCTCAGGAATTAGGTCAAGATGGTTCTAACTTCATAACCACTAAACCAAACCAGCCTCCTAACCCTAACCCTTTCACCAAGAACTCCTAAATATATCCTCTTATCTCCATAATCTCCATATCTCCTTTTCTTACACTACCTGAACGCTTACAAAAAATTTTTCTTGCTAATATAGCCTGATAATATTATAATATATTCAGGTGGTTATTGTCAACCACCTTTTGCAGAAAATTAAAAGTAGTAACAAGAGGTGAATAATGAAAATAGCGTATTTTGATTGTTTTTCTGGGATTAGTGGAGATATGATTTTGGGGGCTCTGGTTGATGCTGGATTGAATTTTGAGGATTTAAGAAACGAACTAAAAAAGATACCAGTAGCCGACTACGAAATCAAATATGAAAAGATGATTAAAAAAGGTATTGCTTGCACAAAAGTAGATGTAATTACTGCGAGTGAAATTGGCTCACCAGCAGAAATGATTGAATTGGTGGAAAAAAGCACATTAGAAGATGATATGAAACAGAAATCCAAAAAAATTCTCTATCGAATGGGAGAGGTTGAGGCGAAAGTTCATAGCATCTTAAAATCCAAAATAGAAGATGTGCATTTTCACGAGTTAAATTCTGTTGACACAATCATTGATGTTGTTGGAGCAGTTATTGGATTTAAAAAATTATGTATTGATGAAATTTATTCATCTCCTTTAAATGTGGGCAGTGGCATAATAAAAACTAAACATGGCATTCTTCCTGCACCTGGACCGGCGACTTGTGAATTGCTAAGAGGTATTCCTGTGTATTCAAGTGGAATAAAAGCCGAACTTACGACACCAACGGGTGCGGCAATTATCACAACATTAGCTACTGGATTTGGTCATTTACCCGCAATGAAGATTGAGACAATTGGCTATGGAAGTGGGAATTTTGAACTCGAGCAACAGAGTAATTTACTTAGAGTCCTAATCGGTGAATCTCAAAAAGATGAGTGTGAATCTGATATAATCTCTTTAATTGAAACAAATATTGATGATTTAAACCCACAGATTTATGAATATTGTTTTGAGCGATTATTTGAGGCAGGGGCATTGGATATTTATTTGACCCCAATTATAATGAAAAAGAACCGTTCTGGGATAATTTTATCAATCATTGCCCCGCTGGATAAAGTGGATGAACTGATTAATATCGTTTTTAAGGAAACAACTTCTATTGGTATCCGATTGCAGGAGATAAGACGGAAAAAAATCAAAAGGGAAATAATAGAAATAGAGACGGAATTAGGCAAGATGAAGGTCAAGAAAGTCATTTTTGAAGGCAAGGTTGAAATTATTCCTGAATATGAATCGTGCAAAAAGATTGCTATAGAAAAAGGAATTCCTTTAAAAAAAGTTTATTCAATAATAAACTCATCTGCAGATACGGGAAAGTATGGGACGCAAATAAACGCAGATTATCAGGATTTTTAAATATACATCCTGATAATCTACGAAAATCTGCGTCCCATAACCTATTTTCAGGAGAAACGGACATGAGCCAAGGCTCACAAAGGGCAATGAAAATGGGAGAAGGACAACCCCCTAACCCCCTTTATTAAGGGGGAATTGCTGAGAGTTTCTTTCTTCCCGAGTCCC
>JBFLYA010000110.1 GCA_040757115.1 bacterium
AAATTCTATTGACACAATAATATTTTTATGATATAATAAATTTAATGGGGAAAACTATTGTTGAGAAGATATTAGGTGCGCATGTAAATAAAGAGGTTTGCGGCACAGATTTGATTGAGGCAAAGGTAGATGTCTGTCTGGGGAATGACATCACCGCACCTTTAGCCATAGTTGAATTTGAAAAATTGGGCATTAATTCTTTATTTGACCCGGAGAAGGTAGTTTTGGTTCTTGACCATTTTGTCCCAAATAAGGATGTAAATTCTGCCCAACAATGTAAATTTGTGCGTCAATTTGCCAAAAAATATCAAGTAAAAAACTTCTTTGATGTTGGGAAAATGGGGATTGAACATGCCCTGCTCCCGGAACAAGGATTAGTTCTCCCCGGAGATGTCATTATTGGTGCTGATTCCCATACCTGCACCTATGGTGCTTTAGGAGCTTTTTCAACCGGCGTCGGAAGCACTGATTTAGCCGCGGTTTTTGCCACAGGTGAAATCTGGCTCAAAGTCCCTCAAACAATTAAATTTATATATTATGGAAAATTAAACCCCTGGGTGAGCGGCAAAGATTTAATACTTCACACGATTGGCGACATAGGTGTAGATGGGGCAAATAATATGGCAATGGAATTTGCCGGTGAGGTGATTTCTAATTTGCCTATGGATAGCAGATTGACGATGGCTAATATGGCTATTGAGGCCGGGGCTAAATGTGGAATTATAGAACCTGATGAAATTACCCTTGAATATGTTAAACCACGCGCTAAACGAGAATTTAAAATTTATAAAAGTGATACGGATGCAGAATATAAAGAGATTAGAGAATATGATTGTCGCCAACTCGAACCACAAGTCGCCTTTCCTCATTTACCTTCTAATACCAGACCTATCAGTGCGGTGGGTAACATAGAGATAACGCAGGTAGTCATAGGTTCTTGCACTAATGGTCGAATAGAAGATTTACGAATAGCAGGGCAAATCCTGAAGGGCAAAAAGATTCATAAAGATGTTCGATTAATTATCATCCCGGGGACACAACAAATCTACCTTCAATCTTTAAAAGAAGGTTTAATTGAGATATTTATCGAGGCAGGAGGTGTGGTCAGCACACCAACTTGCGGTCCCTGTCTTGGCGGATATATGGGGATACTGGCATCAGGCGAACGGTGTCTTGCCACAACTAACCGCAATTTTGTCGGCAGAATGGGACATAAAGAAAGTGAGGTATATTTAACCAACCCTGCCATCGCCGCCGCCTCGGCAATTCGTGGTAAAATTACCTCTCCTGATGAAACTTAGAACTTCACGAAATTAAAAAGAGGTATGAAATGGAAAAACTAATGGACAGACCAAAAATAATTGTAACCGTTCAGGCTATATATCAAAAGTGTAAGAAAGGGGATAAGGAGATAAGAGTGATATGGAGATAAGATAATAGAAATAGATTGAAATTTATAGAAATAGGTAGAAATTGATTGTGGAAAACAACAAATTTCCATAAATTTCTATTAGTTTCTACTAATTTCAATTTTTTTTAATAATATCTCCCTATCTCCTTAATCTCCACATCTCCTTTTGTTACACCACCTGAACGCTTACGAAAAGTTTTGTATGATTAAAGGGTAACTAATTACCAGTTACCAATCACCAAACATTTAAGGGGGGAAATGAAAAAATGGATAAAGATAAAGGGAAAAAGAAGATTGCTGTGATTGACGACAATACATCATTTGTGGAGGTTTTAAGCAGATTTTTAGACCTGAAAAATTTTGAAGTGCTTCGTGCTTACAATGGCAAAGAAGGGATAAAAGTCGCCTCAAAACATACTCCTCACCTGATTTTATTAGATATAATGATGCCAGGATTATCGGGATATGAAGTCTGTGAAAGACTTAAAAGGATTGAAAAGACTAAAAATATACCAATTATCTTCGTAACGGTCAGGTCAAGACCAGAAGATATTAAAAGAGGTTATGAATCAGGTGCGGTAGATTATATCACTAAACCCTTTAATTATCCAGAATTAATGGAAAAGATAAATAAAATAATATGTTTAGATGACGGAACACAGTTATATATGATATTTATTTAATAGAGGAGTGATAGTAAGGTATATAGCTTCTGTAAAGAGGAAAATAAGATGAAGATAACCGGTAAAGTATTTAAGAAATTCAGGGCTGATGTTAATACCGATGAGATTATTCCTGCTGTTTATCTTGATACAACATCGCCACAAGAATTGGCTAAACACTGCATGGAAGGAATTGATAAGGGGTTTGTCAGTAGTGTAGAAAAAGGGGATATTATTGTTGCGGATAAAAACTTTGGTTGTGGCTCATCAAGAGAACATGCACCGATTGCCATTAAAGCAAGTGGTGTGGCGTGTGTAATTGCTAAATCCTTTGCCCGAATATTCTACCGCAATGCCATCAATATTGGCTTGCCAATCTTTGAATGTGACCAGATAGACAAAATTAAACAAGGTGATGTATTAGAAATAGACCCGAAAAGCGGTAAGATAAAGAATTTGTCCCGCCAGGAAGAATATCCCACTACCTCTTTCCCGGAATTTATGCAATACCTCATTGATTGCGGCGGGCTAATGGAATATGTAAAAAAGAAACTGAAAAAGTGAAAAGGGAAATTGAGTTCTTACCATTTTGAAAAAGGTGAGTTTTTGGAAGTTTGTATCAGCGTAACTGTTCACCGCAGAGACGCAGAAAAAAAATTAAAATCTATTCACCCGAGACAGAAATTCCCTTTTTTTTGTGCATTTTGGGTCTTTCGTTGTTTATTAATCTTTTAATACGGACTTTCGACTAACTGTTTTTAAGCCTTTTTAAACACCGAAAAACGCAAAAGATATTTTCCTCTCTGTTCCTCTGCGTCTCTGCGGTAAATTACCAGCTGAACAGTTCGTATCAGCGATGGAGGAAAGAGCGTTGAAAATATTAGTGACAGGGGGGGCAGGATTTATTGGCTCAAACCTTGTGGATAGATTAATTGATGATGGACACAAAGTCATTATCATCGATAACTTATTCACAGGTAAAGAAAAAAATATTAACCCGGCGGCAAAATTCTATAAGTTAGATATTCAAGACCCAGAGATTGAACAGATATTCAAAGACGAACAAATAGATATTGTTAACCACCATGCGGCACAGATAGATGTGCAGAAATCAGTCGATGACCCTATATTTGATGCCAGGGTGAATGTGCTTGGAAGTATAAATCTTCTTCAGTTATCTACAAAATATAATATTAAAAAATTTATCTTTGCCTCCTCTGGCGGCACGGTCTATGGCGAACAAAGTCTTTATCCTGCACCAGAAACGCATCCCCTCCTACCAATTTCACCTTACGGAATAAATAAACTCATCATTGAATATTACCTCTATTATTATTGGGCAGTACATAATCTTAATTATATCATCTTACGGTATGCAAACATTTATGGACCAGGGCAAGACCCCTGGGGTGAGGCGGGAGTAGTCGCAATTTTTATAAATAAAATATTACTCCACCAACAACCGATAATAAATGGTGATGGCAAACAAACAAGGGATTATACTTATGTTGATGATGTCGTTGAGGCAAATATTTTAGCTATGAACTCACAAACAACAGGGATATTTAACATAGGTTGTGGATTGGAAACCTCGGTTAATGAACTGTTCCAGATGATAGTCGAAGTAATGAAGGCTAATGTCGAAGAAGTTCATGCCCCACCCAAAAAAGGGGAAACACCCCGTAGTTGCATTGATGGAACAAAGGCAAAATCAATACTTGGCTGGCAACCAAAAGTTAGGCTTGAAGAGGGTATTAAAAAAACAGTGGAATATTTCAAATGCTCTTTCTCAAATTAGAGAGAGGTGAAGTATTGGACTGATGGGATAAGGAAATGTTAGTTTTTAATTTATCCCCTTTTCTTTCTATCACTCCAACACTCCCCATTCTTCCATTATCTTTTCTGCGATGTAAAAGTCTAATGGAGTATCAATATCAATTGAATAAATAGACTCCATAATGATGGCGCGAACATCTTGCTCTTGATAAGATTTACCACTTAATATTACCTCTGTTTTACTGACAACTACCGCACCATTTAGCCTGTAAATAACAGGTAAATCCTGCCTTCTTAATGAACTATTGGTCTTGATGAACGGAGATACTTTATCCCCCTCTAATTTACACATCCAGTACGGATGAATCTCTGACTCGGTAATGGTAATAACTGAATCTGCATTTGTCTCCAGAATTTTCTCAATTGCCGCATCAATATATTTTACCGGGCGTAATGGCGAGGTTGGCTGTAACAAAACGACAAAATCCGAGATATATCCTTCGGACTCAAGATACCTCAAGGCATGTTGAATTACAGGTAAGGTCGGTGCGGTATCGGTGGCTAATTCTGCTGGTCTTAAGAATGGCACCTCAGCCCCGTATTCTTTAGAAATCTTTGCAATCTGGTCATCATCTGTTGAGACAATTATTCTGTCTAAGTATTTTGATTTCAATGCCTCTTCAATGGTGTAGGCAATCAAAGGAATGCCTTGAAATGGTTTTATATTTTTCAAAGGGATATTTTTAGACCCCCCTCTGGCAGGAATAAGTCCGACGAACTTCTTGTCCATAAAATCATTATAACATCAACATTTTTGCAAGTCAAGAAAATATTTTTTAGTTGACAGAAGGTTATCAATATGATATGATGATTTTAGCAGAGGTAAATAAAAATGGAAAATGAGGTATTATTAACTCAAGGGGAGGAAGAAATTAATCCCCTAACACACATTAATATAGGGGTTTCATTGGCTAAGGAAGAGGCCTATGATGAAGCAGAAAAAGAATTTAGAAGGGCTATCCGAATAAATCCAGAGCTGGTCATTGCCCACTATAATTACGGAATTATTCTGGGAAAAATGAATAGACTTATTGAGGCTGAAAATACCTATAAAAAGGCGATAGAATTAGCCCCTAAACTCGGGTTAGCTCAAAATAACCTGGGCATTATATTAATCAAACTGGGAAAATATGCGGAGGCAGAAAATGAATTTGGGGATGCAATCAAAAAATTACCCCAGTCATCACCCTCTTTAGCTATAGCACATCTTAATCTTGGTAAATTATTAGCCGACCTCAAACGGTATCATGAGGCAGAATTTGAATATCTTGAGGCTAAAAGGCTAAACCCAAATTTAAAAGAGGCATATATCAATCTGGGGAATTTATATCTGGAATTAGAATCTTATGAAAAGGCTAAAAAAGAATATAAACAGGCATTGGAGATTGATTTTCAAATGTCAAATGTCCATAACAATCTTGGCATTACCCTCGTTAAATTAAAAATGATTGATGAGGCAAAAGCAAAATTTGAGCAAGCGATTAACTTAGACCACGCCTACGCCCGCGCTTATCATAACCTTAAAGAATTAGAAAAAGTAGCCGAGATTTTAAAACCTAAAACTACCCCCTGGACAACATATCTTGTTATTGGAATTACCGCGGTTGTTCTTTTAGAGATTTTTATCTTATTTGTCTTCAATAAAATATCTGGAGTAGGATTTATGTCAACTATTCCTTTATTAGCGATGTTAGTCTTCTTTATCCTCTTTTCAGAGGCTAAACGGAAAGAAATCACACTCCCTGAATTAGACCTTGAGATTGACCCCAAAAACCAGATAATTGAAACTGAATTGCTAACGAGTGATTTTGCCCCGGAGGCTTTAATAAACAACCACGCAAATACAAAGGAATGAATATATTAATTATCGATGGATATAATATTATTAATCAATGGGCTGATTTAAAAAAGGAATTAAAAAGAAGTGGACTTGAATACACAAGAAATAAGTTGATTGAAATCCTCGCCGAATATCAAACCTTTACGGGTGATAGAGTAATTGTTGTTTTTGATGGATACAAGACGGATAAGAGATTAATAACTAAGAGTAGCCAGTTTGGAGTAGAGGTTATCTTTTCTAAACGAAAGCAAACCGCTGATTCCTTAATTGAAAGATTGGTTTATAACGAGCGGGGCGAAGATAAAACTATTTTCGTTGCCAGTCGAGATACAGCACTTGAGCGGATGATTTTTGGGATGGATTGCTTTACCATCTCTCCACAAAAATTAGAGGAAAGAATTAATGCAGTAAAATTAGAGATAAAAGGCTATTTCTGAGTGTGAATTTTCGGTGGTGTCTGAAAATAACTCTAATAGTGAAATCTATGCAGATTTGGTGTCCAAAAGGGATTTCCTCCAAAGAGCAAAATGCAAAAAGCAAATATAAAAATTACATATCAAAATGTAAAATTATCTCTTTCCTTTCAGCGTTAAAATACTTGAAGCAAAGATATTACCAAATTCCTCCAACTCTTTGAGAAACCCTGCTATTTCCTTTTTGAAATTTGATTTGTAATTTTGCATTTTGATATTTATATTTGATATTTAATATTTGATATTTAATATTTATTTGTTGTCTCCCTCAAATCCTATTTTGCAGAACCCTATACACTATTTTAACCTTTATGCTAGATTAAGACACCACCCTAAACACGTCCGTTAGCCCACTAATCTTTTTGTTACCTCTTCTACCACCTTTTTTTCTACATCAGATAATGAGCCTTCAATGACACAACCAGCCGCCCGCATGTGTCCACCACCACTAAAAATCTTAGCAATTTCACTTACACTAAAAGCACTCTTTGACCGCAAATTTACCTTAATCCTATCATGTCCTAAATCTCTAAAGAGTAAAATTACTTCTACTCCTTTGATTGACCTGAGTTGGTCTATTATTCGTTCTGGTTCGATTTCACTGGCTGGGTCTGTTTCCTTAAGCATTTTTTGTGTAATGTGAGCTATAATTATTTTCCCATCCAGGTTTGTTTTTAAACTATCTAATATCTTACCTAATAACTTAACAGAACTGGCGGTGTTCGCCTCATATATTTGAGAGGCAACTTCATTAGGGTCAATTCCACAGTTTAACAATTCCGCAACTATTTTATGTGAAGTAGGCGTAGTATTTACCTGTTTAAAGCTACCCGTATCAGTCATAATGCCCACATACAAAGGTAGGGCTAAATTATAATCTAATTTAAAATCCATTGCTTTAATGACCTGATAGATTTGTTCAGCACAAGCACTGGCGGTTGTATTAATATAATTATAATCACCTATGCCCGGGGAATCTGGATGATGGTCGATATTGATAATAAGCGGGACCTGTTTAATTAGACCCACAACCTTACCTACCCGCTCAAATTGATTGCAATCTAAAACTATTCCCACATCAAATTTATATCTCTCATACTCTGGGGTGTAAATAAGAATCTTGTCACATTCTGGCAGGAAATGATAATTTTCCGGTGGTGGGTCTTCGTTAATAATCGTTACCTTCTTGCCTAATTTTTGAAGCAGGATGGCTGTGGCTAATTGGCTTCCAATCGAATCTCCTTCTGGACGGATATGAGCAGTAATAAGGAAATTATCCTCTTTTTGCAAGACATTCACAATGGAAGAGAGTATCTCCATTTTACCTTTATCCTTTCTCTTTTAGTTCTTGTAGTAACTCATTGATGTGCATTCCATATTCAATCGAGGTATCAATTTTAAAGATAATCTCCGGGATAAATTTAATCCTCATCCGTTTTCGTAATTCATTATGAATAAATCTACGGGCATTTGTTAATCCTTCTAATGTGTTCCTTTTCGACTCATCATCACCATAGATACTCACAAATACCTTTGCTACCTGAAGGTCTTTTGATACTTCAACATCAGTGATTGTTACAAATCCAATGCGTGGGTCTTTTATTTTCCTAGTAATTATATCACTAATTTCTTCTTTAATTAAAGCCCCAACTTTTGCTGTTCGAAAACTTTCCATGTGTATTTCCCTATAGAATCTCTATCTCATAATCAATAATATATCCTTCAATCAGGTTCTTTTCAATTAAATTAACCACATTAGACAGAGTTTCATTCGCATGACGAGAATCCGTATTGACACACACTATCCCTAATGTTGCCTTTTGCCACAAATCCAATGAATCTATCTCCGCAATAGACACATTAAATCTATTTTTTACCCGGTCGATAAGTCCTTTCAAGACATACCGTTTATATTTTAAGGATTGGCTATTTGGAATATGTATGGTGATTTTACAACTGCCAATAATCATAATAATAAAAAAAGTGAAGAGTAAAATTCTTCACTTCTCATAGTTTTTGTATAATTTTTTCCTGAGTGAAGACCTCAATAGTATCTCCCACCTGGACATCAGCCATCTTTTCTAATCCAATACCACACTCAACCCCAGCCACAACCTCACTTACATCATCTTTAAATCTTCGTAAAGAGATTATATTCGTTTCGAGAATAGGTTTTCCATTTCTAAGGACACGGGCATTTTTATTCTTAACTATTTTCCCTTCCTTGACATAACAGCCGCAGGCTGAGCCAATTTTAGAGGCTTTGAATATCTCTTTTATCTCGGCTACACCTAAAAGTATCTCTTTATACTTGGGTTCCAGAAGTCCTTCTAATGCCTTTTTGACTTCGTTGATGACATCGTAGATAATATTATAAGAGCGCAAATCTACGCCCTGTTTTTGAGCCAGATTTTTTATTTCTCCTCTTAGAGGCAGGTGGAAGCTAATAATGATTGCGTTTGAAGCCGCGGCTAACATCACATCAGATTCATTTACTTCGCCTATACTGGCATGTATTATTCTGGTTTTGACCTCTTTACTCTTTATTTTTTCAAATGAATGTCTTAACGCTTCAACAGACCCGGCAACATCTGCCTTGATAACGAGATTTAGTTCCTTAAGTTTTCCTTCTTTTATTTGAGAATAGAGTTCATCTAATGTAATTCGATGAGGCATTAGTTTTTTTTCTTCCTCTTGTAACTTCAGGCATATTTGCTTTGCCTTTTTTTCATCTTCAACTACACGGAAGGGGTCACCGGCACAACATATTTTAGAAAATCCAAGAACTTCAACTGGTGTTGATGGTCCTGCTGAGTTAATTTTTTCACCTTTATCGTTAAACATTGCCCTCACTCGTCCATAAGAGGTGCCAGAAACAAAGGCATCACCCTTTTTTAATGTTCCTTTTTGCACCAAAACAGTTGCCACAGGACCTCTGCCTTTATCCAGTCTTGATTCAATTATTGTTCCTTGTGCCTCTCGATTTGGATTAGCCTTCAATTCTAACATTTCTGATTCTAAAAGTAACATTTCTAACAAATGGTCAAGTCCTATTTTTTGTTTTGCCGAGATTTCAGTAAAGATAGTTTTGCCACCCCATTTCTCCGCGACAAGCCCATAATCACCAAGTTGTTTATACACTCTTTCTATATTCACACCTGGCAGATCGATTTTGTTAATAGCAATTACTATTGGCACATTTGCCGCTTTAGCATGGTCTATTGCTTCAATAGTTTGAGGCATAAGACCATCATCAGCCGCGACGACTAATACGACCACATCTGTAACTTGAGCCCCTCTGGCTCGCATCGATGTAAACGCTTCATGACCCGGGGTATCTAAAAATACTACATTACCCCCATTTACATTTACTTTATAGGCACCAATATGTTGTGTAATGCCACCAGCCTCCTTTGCCGCCACATCTGTTTGACGAATAGCATCTAAAAGTTTAGTCTTACCATGGTCTACATGTCCCATAATCGTTACTACGGGTGCACGATGTTGTAATAATGATTCATCCTCACGCTCCTGGGCTATCTCTTCTTTTTGAGTCGCAATCTCAATATCGAGATGATAAATTAAATTACACTGGGCTATTATTTCTGGTGTTACTTGCTGATTAATTGGTGCCTTTATCCCCTTTGCAAATAGTGATTTTATTAATTCTGCAGATTTTATACCTATGGCTTTAGATAAATCACTTACCCGGGATGAAGAAGGAAGTATAATTTTTGTTTTTCCCTTTTTCACCGATTTAGCAAAAAGTTCCATTACCTTTTGTGCAGCTTCTGTATCAAGGCTACTTAAGGCACTTTTAATTGCTATCCCCAGTTCCTTCAATTCACGAACCAGGGCTTTATTATCCATATTTAATTTGTGAGCAATCTCATAAACACGCATTCTTTTCACCATACTTCCTATTGAAAATATGTAACCGTTCAGGTTATACATTAGAAGTGTAAGAATGGAGATAAGGGGATTGGGGAGATGTGGAGATTATAAATTTCCTGGATAATTGAGCAAAATGGTTATGGAAAAAGACTAACTTTTATAACCCCTAAACCAAACGAGCCTCCAACCCTAATCCTTTCACCAAAAACTCCTAAATATATCCCCTTATCTCCTTTATCTCCATATCTCCTTTTCTTACACTACCTGAACGGTTACGAAAATATTTGCCACAAAGGGGCAAAGACACAAAAAAATCCACAATCAATTCATTCCCTTAACTATTTCCAGTATCTTCTGTGCCTTAACTTTGCCAAGATTAGGGACAGCAGTTAATTGTTCTATTGTTGCTCTGGCAATATCTTCTATTGTGTTAAATCCAGATTCTTTCAGTTTCTCCTCTAACTTCGGGCCAACGCCGGGTAAATCTCTGATATTGCTAATTTTCTTTTCTTCCTTTTTAAACAACTCTTCTTTTGCTTTTTGGCGTAGTTCTCCTTCTCTTTCTTTATCTATCTGGGATTGACTTTTAATATCAATCTTCCAGCCTGTCAATTTAGCGGCTAATCTGACATTCTGACCCTCTTTTCCAATAGCTAAAGAGAGTTGTTCATCCGGAACAATGGCTATAGAAATCTTTGTTTTCTCGTCGATAATCACTTCATTAACTTTAGCTGGAGAGAGTGAATTTTTAATAAATATTGCCGGGTCTTGAGAATGTCCAACTACATCTATCTTTTCGCCTTTTAACTCTTTAATGACTGCCTGAACACGCATTCCTTTCATTCCAACACAAGAACCAACCGCATCCACTTTAGAATCTGTTGACGCAACGGCAATTTTACTTCGATATCCGGGGTCTCTGGCGACTGAGACTACATTTATAATATGTTCATATATCTCTGGAACTTCCATTTCAAATAGCTTTTTTACTAAATCCGGATATGTTCGAGACAGAATAACCTGTGGCCCTTTATTGCCCATTTTTGTCTCAAGGATATAGCATTTTATTCGGTCGCCTACTCTATATCTTTCTTTTGGTAACTGTTCTCTTGGTGGTAGAATGGCTTCTATTTTGCCCAATTGAACAAAAACATTATATCTTTTTTCGGCGCGTTGAACTATACCGGTAACTACTTCACCTACCCGTGCCTTGAACTCTTCATAAAGCAAGCCTCTTTCCGCTTCTTTGATTCTTTGTGTAATCACCTGTTTAGCCGCTTGAGCGGCTATTCTTCCAAAACCATCAGGTAAAGATTCTTCCGCTATTTTATCACCAATATTAGCCTCTGGATTTATTTTTTTTGCCGCTAACAAAGAGATTTGAGTAAATGGGTTTTTGACCGCCTCAACCACTTCCTTTTTGGTGATGATATAAAATCCTTTTTTATTATCAAATTCAATCTCTATGTTCGTGCTTATGCCAAAGTTTTTTTTATAAGCGGATAGCAGAGCATCTTTCATCGCCTGAATTAATACTTCTTTCTTAATCCCTTTATCTCTTTCAAGTTGGACCAATGCCTCCTGTAATTCAGCTTTCACTTAAAATTCCTCCTTTTCTCTGGTGTAATTGGTAACTGACAAATGGGAATTAGTTACTAATTACCCGTTACCACACAAGATTTGCCTTTGCAATTTCTGGATACGGTATTTTAAAAATCTCATTATCTACTGCAATGATAACTTTCTCATCCTCAAAACCAAGTAATTTCCCTTTAAAATTCCTTCTCCCTTGATATTTTGCCAATGTCGTTATTTTACATTGATTATCCTTAAATCGAATGAAATCCGTTTTTTTGACTAAAGGTCTATTAAGACCTGGGGAAGAAACCTCTAAATGATAGCGATGAGAGATAATTTCAGTATGGTCTAATGCCCTACTTATCATTTTGCTTACCATCACGCAATCATCTAAAGTTACTCCTCCTTCTTTATCAATAAATATCGTTAATTTCCCACCACTTTTAATCCGATAATATTCTATTAATACCAATTCTATCTTTAATGAGTCTAATATTGGTTGAATAAGTGTTTCCACTTCACTAATAATCTTATTCATTTGTTTTAAATGTCCTGTTATAAAAAAAGTGGGTTATTCTCTACCCACTCTTTTTCCAAAAACTCGCTTATTTTTACTATATCATATAATAGGCTAAAATGTCAAGTGTTTTTTTTGAGGGTGTTGAAATTTATACCCAAACAAAATGGTTTCGCTTTCTCTTCGTATTCTAAATCCAAAGCACGAAAAAGGTTTCAATCCTTGTTTTAATGGAAGTTGGGTTGTTACGATGGAAACGAGATTACGAGGAAACCCCAGCAGCTCCGTTTCAATCCTTGTTTTAATGGAAGTTGGTCGCTAACTTATCATCGCAATGCTGTATTTCTGGTATATTCTTGTTTCAATCCTTGTTTTAATGGAAGTTGGTCGCTAACGGCTATTTGCTACATAGCATAACATCGTGCACCCTATTTTAATACAAATTTATAGCAGGACATCGTGCACTCTCACCCCATGGGGTGAGCGAAATTCTAATCCTCAAAAATAGCAGGACATCGTGCACCT
>JBFLYA010000111.1 GCA_040757115.1 bacterium
ATATTTAAAAAATTCACTTGTATCCGAACATACTATTTTTGTGCCTTTTTAGGGATATAAGTCAAGAAAAATATTTTTAAAAAAACTTAATTTTTTACTTGACATTTCACCATAAGACTTTGTGCCCTGTAGGGGCATGAGCGTTCTCCTGAAAATAGGCTGAAGACTGAAGGCTGAAGGCTGAAGATTTTTTATCCTATGTCCTTCAGCCTTCAGCCTATAGCCTATTTTCATCGCTCTGTCCTCCACAGGTTAATATTCATCCCCCAAAATGCCTGACGGATTACAAATCCAAAATTCTTCATTCTTAGTTTCTTCCAATTGCCTTTTGTAATCTTGCCCAGGCTAAATTGTAATCATACAGTGCCTGGTAATAATTAGTCTTTGCTTGCGTTAGTAAGGTTTGAGCATCTAAGACATCTGTGGTCGTCGCCATTCCTTCTTTGTACATCTCTTCAGTAATACGCAGATTTTCTTCTGCCTGTCCGATAGACTTCCGGGCAACTCCGATATTCTTTTCTGCCTCTTCTAAACTAAGGCAGGTCTGTCTAACCTCCAGTAAGATTCTATCTTTTAGTAAAAGTAACTGCTCCTCTACACCTGCCATTTCAGCCTCAGCCTGTTTAACCCTCGAATCTCTTGCCTTCCAATCCCAGAGGTTAAAATTTAAACAAATCCCTGCCATCCATGTTTTTTCCCATTCATCAATTGGTGTCTTTTGTCCCTTTTGATAGTCATAATTTCCTATTAGATTAACTGATGGATAATAGTCGCTTCTGGCTATCTTCACTTTTTGCTTCAGAATCTCAATGTTAGCCTTTAATTGCTTTAATTCCGGACGCATCTCTTGAGCTTCCTTGAGACATTCATTCAGGTTTATAATCTGTGGCCTAAGCTCCAGGATGTCAATAACTTCAACTGGAGTGTTCTGGTCCTGAGCCAGTACCTGGTTAAATGAAACTTTAGCCAGATTAACCCTATTTTCTGCCTGAACCAGATTTTGCTGGACATTAGCTAACTGCACCTCTGTCTTCAAGACATCTACTTTAGCCACCATGCCAGCATCATAGAAGTTGGTAACTACTTTCAGGTGAGATTCTACTTGTTTAACTGTCTCCTGAGCGATTTGCTGAAATTTTAATGCCTTTAAGATACCCAAATAAGCACTTTTTACTTCTAATATTAATTCGTTTTTTACCTTTTTATATTCATATTGAGTTGATTCATAGTTATCTTTAGCAAGTTCATAGTTAGAAGAGATTTTGCCGCCGGTAAACAAGGGTTGCTGAATTACACCTTTAGCCTCATAAATTTCATCATCACTCATAGCCATTGATAGACCCTGAAAATCTACCGTGGTAGCTTCATTTAATCTTGTATAACTTGACTCTAATTTTAGTGTTGGATAAAAGCCTGTTTTAACCTCCAAGATACCTTCTTTTGATAGAATTACCTTTTTTGAGGCGGCACGCAGACTATGATTATTACTGATAGCCAACTCAATGCTTCTCTCCAAATTTAGTGGCTCTGACCAGGCTTCAGAAACTACACAAACAACTATAACAAACATAACTCCAAAAATTCTCATTTTTTTACTACCCCCTTTAACCATATTTCTAAAATAGTATCCAACTCATTAGTGAGTGGATACTTCTCGTCGTTTATCAACCATTTGTAGATTATCGCATTAGATAGTCCAATCAAGGCAATCTCATCTACATCTGCTTTATAGTATCCATCCCTTGAAAAAAACAGTCATAGCTGATTGTAGTATTTGTTCATTCTTCTCCTGCCTTTTTGATTCCCTTTTTGCGGCAGATATTTGATGTTTCATAAGTTATCCCTTTGCACAAAGAATACGGACTTGTCCGTTCTATTTTAACAATACCATAATTATCTCAAATCGTCAATAAAAATTTTGACCTGTGCAATTAGAAATAAAAGGATAATATTTTTGGGACGCTGTCCCCAAGCCCCTGCTGGGGGTTTTGGGGAACGCGTTCCCCCAATGGGGTCTGGGACAAAACCCCAGAACATCTTCCTTAATTTTCTACCTGCACAGGTGGAAATTTTTGTTGACTTTTGAATGATTTTGGCGTATCATAAATTGTAACCGTTCAGGATATAGCCACAGAGCCACAGAGAACACAGAGGGAATATATAATCACGAATGAATCCCGTTAGATGTTCTACTATCTAACGAGGTGAACCCAAATCTCCCTGAACAACAAAAAGATTTGGTAATACAATTTATGAAAGTGCAGCGGTTACAAAGAGGATAACTTAAAGATGCCAGAATTACCTGAGGTAGAAACTATTGTTCGTGGATTACAACAACAGATTATTGGCCAAAAAATTATTAAGGTAAGTGTCCATCTGCCTAAAATTATCAAGCAGGAAACAAAGGAGTTTGCCTCACAACTAAAGGATACACAGATACAGGGCATCAGTCGTCGGGGCAAGATGATTATCATTACTCTTTCAAATAACCTCAGTCTGGTTATTCATCTTAAACTTAGTGGTCAAATTGTTTATACTTCACCCCGGTCACCAATGGCAAATCATACCCACCTTGTTATTGAACTATCTGGTGGTAATCAATTACGATATATAGACCTGCGTCAGTTTGGTTATGTTATCTTAACCAAAACATCGATATTATCCCAGCTTACGCAATTGGCGGGACTTGGTGATGAGCCGCTGAAGATTTCATTATCCGATTTCAAAAGATTAATTTCTACGAAAAAGGGGCGGATAAAGTCGTTATTACTTAATCAATCATTTCTGGCTGGAATTGGCAATATTTATGCAGATGAATCCTTACATCTGGCACGGATTCATCCCCTTCAATTAGCCTCAACATTGACTCAATCGCAAATAAAAATACTTTATCAATCTATCAGGAATGTCTTAACCGCGGCGATTCTGTATCGAGGTTCAAGTATCAGCAACTATGTTGATTCAAGTGGTCAGGAAGGCGGTTATCAGAGATTCCATCGGGTTTATCAACGGGAAGGGCAAATGTGCGTTACCTGTCAGGAAAAGATATCGCGAATAAAAATAGGCGGTCGCTCAAGCTATTTTTGCCCGCATTGCCAAAAACTGAACTTTCGTATGAATATGGATAAACACAGATGAATTCTATGCACAAATAATCGAATTTTGGGATAAAATTTTGTTGACATGAGTTAAAATTTGTGATAAAATGTCCTCAGATTCACTTAAAGCCGGTGTAGCTCAGGGGCAGAGCGGCTGATTCGTAATCAGTAGGTCGGAGGTTCAATTCCTCTCGCCGGCTCCAAAGTAAATGGGAAGCGGGAAGTAGGAAAAAAATAAAACCATAACCAAAATACTTCTCCCTTTTCCATTTCCCATTTTTTCATTTGTTAGACTTCACCTGAGTAAATAATTACTTACTTTTTAATTAATTAACCGGGAGGGCTATTTTGGTCACAAGATCATACCGTGAGAGAATCCTTGTCTTTATTATTATTATTTCCTTGATTTCTTTTTTTCTGATTATCCGATTATTTTATATCCAGCTTGTCCAATCCAGGAAAATGAGTGGATTGGCAAAAGGTGAACATACTAAAATCTTACAAATCGAATTAGCCAGAGGAACTATATTTGATTGCAACCTGCAAGAATTAGCCATGAGTATTGAGGTAGATTCAATCTATAGTCAACCAAACCGAATCGAAAGACCATACAAAACCGCAATTCAACTATCAAATATCTTAGGAATGAACCCAACCACTCTCTATAAAAAATTAACTCATAATTCATCTTTTGTCTGGTTAAAAAGGAAGGTAGAGAAAAAACAATCACAAAAGATAAGAGAATTAAATATTAAGGGAATAGATTTCTTGAAAGAGTATAAACGCTTTTATCCTAAAAATCATTTAGGGGCTCATCTCATAGGTTTTGTTGGATTAGATAATGAAGGATTAGAAGGAATTGAATCAATCTATGATAAATATTTAAAAGCAGGAATTAATCGTCTGGTAGTTCTGAAAGATGGAGAGGGTAGAACTATTTTATGCCCACAAAATAATCCACTTGTAAAAAAGGCATCAAATGGAAATGATATTATTCTTACCATAGATGAAATTATTCAACATCACGCTGAAGCAGAGCTGAAAAATATCTGTGAGGAGCAGAAGGCTAAATCTGGTTCAATAATTGTTATGGTCCCAAAGACTGGAGAGATATTAGCCTGGGCTATTTATCCTTTTTATAATCCTAATTGTTTTTCTCAATTTCCATCTCATCAATACAGGAATACAATTGTTACGGATATTTTTGAGCCTGGTTCTACTTTCAAGATATTTTCTGCCATTGCTTTACTCAAAGAAGGATTAATTCCATCTGAAAAAACATATTTTTGCCCGGGACATATCCAGATAGGGAATAAAACTATTCACTGCCATCATCCACATGGAACTCAAAATCTGGAAGGGATTATCGCCAATTCCTGTAATGTCGGAATGGCACAATGTATTCACCGGCTAAGTGACAGAAAATTTTATTCACATATTTTAGAATTCGGTTTTAATGAGTCGACTAAAATTGGACTTTCTGGAGAAGAAAAAGGGTTATTACCTAAACCTAAAGATTGGTCCAGACTGTCTAAATATACAATAGCTATTGGACAGGGAATCTCAGTTACTCCATTGCAATTAATTATGGCCGTCGGGGCGATTGCTAATAATGGCGTTTTAATGAAACCAATCGTTATAAAGGCAATTAAAACTCCGCAAGGAAAAATAATCAAGGAATTTAAACCCACGCCGGTAAGACAGGTTGTTCCTTTAGAATTAATTCCACAAATAAATAAGATGTTGACAAAGGTTGTAACTGATGGCACCGGGGAATCAGCCCAAATTAATGGCTATGAGATTGCCGGGAAAACCGCCACGGCTCAGAAGGTCGATGCAAATGGCAAGTATAGTCCTGATAAATTTATTGCCTCTTTTATTGGTTACCTGCCCGCAGATGACCCCAAAGTAATTATTTTGGTCATTGTAGATGAACCAAAAGGCACATATTGGGGAGGAACAATTGCCGCACCCACATTTAAAAAAGTGGCAAAAAGAATCATATCCTATATGGGAATCCTTCCGACTAAACCATTAGCAGAGGAACAAAGTCAGCACAAAGGATAATGGCAATTATAGTGGTTATTAGTCAAAACTTTACTCAGAGTGGATAAGTAAAAATCCCAAATCCCAAGCACCAAATCCCACATACCAAAAAGCGAATTAGAGATTAGTGAATTAGAGATTAGATTTTACTAATTCGCTAATTCGCTTAATTCACTAATTCACTAAATGGAATTTGAAATTTGGAATTTGGAATTTCAGAGCTATATCTATGTCAAATTTTGACTAATAAGTGCTATATCCTGCAAATCTGCGTCCTATTTTAAAAACCAGAATAAAAGATGTCAGGTTAAGGAGACCGGAGATAAAACAACACTGAAATATTCCTAAGATAGGGATAAATAAAATCGTAGATAAAAGCCCGCCCAGACAGGCTCCAAATAAATCAAACCCATAAATTAATCCAGCTGTTTTGCCAATTCGCTGGAAGTTTTTAAGGTAAAGTTTATTAGCTAATGGAAATTCTGCACCAACAAAAATGCCTGTAATAATGGTTAAAATCGGAAACAATATCTCAACCGCCATAAAAATACTTGCCTGACTATTTAGCCTGGAAAGGAGTAAGAATATTAATGGCAGGAGAAATGAATAAAGGAAGATAGAGAACTCTATTCTGGATAAGATGCGTATTCCCTGCTTATCATTAATCTTATTTAATATTTGATTCATCCATAAGGTGCCAATGACTAACCCAAACATAAATGAGGCAACGATTATCCCAATGCGATGATAAACATAGCCATACAAAACCTGAAAACCAAAGATTAATATTATCTCTAAGGATAATCCAGCATAGCCGGTGGTCATAATCGCTATGGGTATGGCAGTAATAGGTCTTTTTTTACAAATAACTAACTGGCTAATGAATAAGATAATTAGTATGCCCAGTATCCAGTTCAGATTTATTTTTGAAAACCAATTAAAGGTTGTCCCCAGGCGGGTATCAAACTGTGTTGACCAGAATACCATTTCATAAAAATAACCAATAGGATGAAAATCACTATTCACCAACCCCTTGTAATCCTCAATTACCTTTTTGACAAAGGTTATTCTATCTTGAAGCAGACGATATGGAAAATAATATTCATCGACATAGGTAGTTTGTATGTTTCTCCCGGTAAATCTTCTGGCTAAAGATTGCGTATCATAGGTCAAAACCCCTTTTTGGGGGCTGGCAAAAAAGAGTAATTTTTCCCCGGGAGCAATGGTCACCGAAGGGAATACCGCTTTTAATGTTTTATAGATACAACCATTAAGGTTCTTTAACTCCTGACTAAAATAATTCTCATTTGAACTTATTTTTATTGAAAAGATACCGTCTGGATTTAAGATATTTTTTATCTCCTTAAAAAATTCTTTTGTGTAGAATCTATTTAACTGAGCAGTCGCGGGGTCTGGCAGGTTGACAATGATTAAATCAAATCTTTTTGTCGCTCTTTTAACAAATAATCTGCCATCCATAAGATGGACATTGGACTGCTTAAAACTTTGTAAATCTTCTTTTGGTAGATATTTTTTAGATAGTTCTATGACCATCGGGTCTAATTCAACATAATCAACTTCGGTCTGCGGGTGCTTAAGAATCTCTGTTAATCCGCCAGCAATACCTCCGCCAATGATAAGTATCTGTTTTGGCTCAGGATGCATCACCATTGGAAAATGAATAAGTTGTTCTGCAGAAACTTTATCTGGTAGCGAAAATATAGGCAGACCACTTTCATAAAAGGTGTATTGATTTTCTTCACGACTAATCGCAATATTCCCATAGATAGAGTCCTTAGTTATTATTAAATTATATCCCTGCCATTGAAGTTTTTGAGAGAGTTGTTGTAAAAAGTTAGGCAGACCAGAGAAGATAGTTAGAGTAACTAAAACTAAAAGGAAAAGACAGATAATGGGGAAACGGCGTAGAATCAAAAATCCACTGAGTAAATTAAGAATAAAAAGGAAGGAAAACATATCAAAGGAATGAAATAAATAGACCAGAACATAAGTGAAAACAATGCCTCCTAAAATATCACCCAGTCCATCGTAGATATACACATAACCTATTTGTGGGGCAACCTCTTTTTTTGATACAGTATAGACTTTACAGCCAAGTGTAAATAAAAAGCCAGTTAAAAGACAAAGAGGCAGGAGCACAAAGAAACAACTTATCAGCATTGGGAAAAATCCAATCATTACCCCGGGCACAATGCCCAAAATATGCCGAATATCTCTTACCAGGAATATTTCCAGGGCAATGATTAGAGGAAAGAGTATTTGAAGAATAGCAAAGAGTTGTGCAGATTTTTTTAATCTATCTACCAGGCGACCGATAAGTGAACTGCCAATAGCCGTCCAGAATAACCAACCGGCTATTGTTATTCCAAATGATAGTTCATTGCCGTAAAATACGACGGCTAACTCCCGCATCAATAGTATCTGAGCCAGCGTAGAAGTAAAACCTATTAATATTAAGGCGAATATTAAATATTTCTTCATTATCCCTCCAAATTTATTTGGTAACTGGTAAAATGGCAATTGAAAACTGAGCCATTTCTGACAATTGAAAATTGACCCATTTTATTAGAAAAACTGGATTGTTTCACAATACCAGTCTTATTCCTATTATTATCCATTATACTAAAAAATCTCGGTTTTTGCAACATTATTTAATTGTAAGCCTGTGATTCAGACACTGGACATCAGACACAAGACTATAGACTCTATTTATGCAGGAAATTAGTGACATTTGGAAAACCATCCTCAAAACTTCACTCCCTGAATTTTTCCTGAGCATTACCTATGTCAGTGACAGTGTCAGTGTCAGTGAAGAAACTCTTTCAACTCATCCAACACTTCCAACTCTTTCTACTCTTTCAAGTCTTCCAGCAGAAGTATAGGCAGGTCTCCCAAGCCTTCATTCTTCTGCAATTTCTGCCCGCTTTAGTCTGAGGTCTGATGTCTATGGTCTACTGTCTGAATTGCAGAATTGTAAGCGTTCAGGTAATCCTTTACCGCAGAGACGTAGAGAAACAGAGAGGAAAATATCTTTTTTTCGCGTTTTTCGGTGTTTAAGAAGGATTAAAAACCTATTTCACAGGTTGAAAAATTTTGTTGACATAGCCACAAATCTGTAGTATAATTATTTTCAATGTCTCATAAGGAACAAATAAAGGCGATATTGCACGAGCTGTTATAGAAATAACAGATAGAGAATTAAAGTCTTTAAGAGACACTGGGAGGGAAAAAATGAGTGCAAAAGGATGTAAATTCACCTCCGGAGGTATTATTAGAGATAGGCGGTTAGAGGTTGAAATATACCCACACAAACCACGAATTGAAGCAATAGTTATCTCTGATAATCCTCAAAATCCCCCATTAGCATTAAAAATCTGGACTTTAGATGATGAAGGAATTACTGAATTATGTACATGTGCGAAACCTTGTAAATATAACGAAGCATTAATTAAACCAGCATTACCTCAACATATCGATGCACAAATGCATCAGGAAATATGTAGATTCAGAAATAACTTTGGTATTCGCAATGATAAGGTAACAATATCAATGGTAAATGTCCCTTCCCAACCTTTCTTATTTGATTCTCTCGATAATTTTAAACTTAATGGAGCCTGGAAAAATAAATCATTAATACACCAAATTCGTAAAAGGTTTGATGCTATACCTAAAGATGAGGATAATGAAGATGGAATTTTATTATATGAAGAGCTTATTAAGCGGGCTAAACAACATATAACAAAAAAACAATTTACTAAAGCAGAGTATGTCCTTAAAGAGGCAATACGGACTCTTCCTGAATCTCCCCAAGCATATTATGAATTAGGTAAACTATATAAAGTGCAAGAAAGATTAAAAGAGGCAGAAAAAACAGTTAATATTGCTCTATCTTATCTAAGGAAAATAAGTACCACCATAGATCAACCACTTTATAACCTACCGTATAAACAAGCAGAAGAGGAACTTATTGCTATAAAAAATCTTAGGGAGAAGAAAAAACAACAAAAAGAGGATAATATATGGAGGCAAATAGAGAAAAAAGATATAGAGCAGCCCAAAAGCCAGTATCAGCCAAAGGTAATAGTTTCTATTCAATTTGATAATTCTAACCAACAGATACTTACTGCTATTGCTAATGAGCAGTTTGATGGACCCAGATTTTTTAATCTTTTAGTTCATGCACAAAGAATATCACTATTTCAGAGCTTTGAACAACTACTTTGTCTTGACTCAGTAAATATTGAGCATTATCAGTATCAGATTGAGAGTGCCAGAAAAGTACTACGACGATTTGCTGGTAGAGCTATATTAGCAGATGAGGTAGGCTTAGGTAAAACTATTGAGGCAGGTTTGGTTTTAAAGGAGTACTTCATTCGTGGATTAGTATCTAAAGTATTAATATTAACTGTGCCATCATTAGTATCTCAATGGCAGGAGGAGATGGAGACAAAATTTGACCTAAAATTTATCACTACTGATTCAGCAGAATTTGACACTAAGGATACTAATTTCTGGGCAAAGCATGATTTAATCATTGCCTCACTTCATACCGCTAAGCGAGAAAACCATCGCCAGGCAATACATCAGCTTGAATATGACCTGTTGATTATTGATGAGGCTCATCACCTAAAATCTAAATCTACCATTAGTTGGCAATTTGTCAATGATATAAAGAAAAAATTTGTCCTGCTACTTACTGCTACACCTGTCCAGAACAATTTAGAAGAACTTTATAATATGATTACTATTCTTAAACCAGGACAATTAAAGACATTAAGTACATTTAAGCGAAATTTTGTCACAAGAGGTAATCCTAAAAAACCCAAAAATAAACAAAGACTACGAGAACTACTTGCAGAGGTAATGATTCGTAATACACGTGCCCAGGCAGATATTAGGATACCGAAAAGACATGCCAAAACTATTAAAATACAACTACAACAACCTGAAATGGATATATACCTCCGTGTATCAGATTTTATAAGAGGTGAATATTGCTCATTAAACCTAAATAATAACGCTTTAAATAAATTTCTACTTATGATGTTACAGCGTGAGATTGGCAGTAGTGTTATGGCAGTAATACCTACTTTAAAGAAGATGAGTGAAAATCCTAACCTTAATGATACACAGAGAAAGAGGTTTTCAAAACTCTATAAAGAGGCATATGAAGTAAATGAAAGTACTAAAATAAATGCCTTGAGATATATCTTTAACTCTATAAATGGAGAAAAATGCATAATCTTTACTCAATTCTTAGAGACACAAAAACTTATTCATCAATACCTTCATCAGGAAGGAATACCTACATCTATTTTTAATGGTAGAATGTCTTCAACAGATAAAAACTTAAGTATAAAGGAATTTCAAGACGAAAATCAAGTACTTATCTCCACTGAGGCAGGTGGTGAGGGGAGGAATTTACAATTTTGCCATATAATGCTAAACTATGACCTCCCATGGAATCCAATGCGGATAGAACAGCGTGTAGGTAGAATTTGTCGGGTAGGGCAGAAGAAAGAAACATATATCTTTAACCTATCAAGCGAGAATACTATCGAGTCCTATATCCTGGCTATACTTGATGAGAAAATAAATATGTTTGAATTAGTCCTGGGTGAGATGGATATGATTTTAGGTAATTTAGATGATGATAAAGATTTTGAAGAAACTGTTATGGATATATGGACTGGAGTTACTTCTAATGATGAGTTAGATAAAAAGATGCAAGAGTTTGGCAATTTACTACAATCTGCTAAACAAAGTTACTTGAGTACAAAGGAATTAGATGCGGCATTATTTGGTGAGGATTATGAAGTAGAATGAAGGCACAGATTATACAGATGAAGACAGCCAATTTACAGAAGTCAGATTTATAAGATATTACAGACACATTTGGGTAGTGTATAACAATAGCTATAGATTATGAGGGGGGTTAAAAAATGCTGCCCTTTGGAAATGATGATTTAAGGGACTTTTGTCAACAAGCATTCTCTTCATTAGATGGATTGGTAGAATCTGAAAATGAGGATATGCTGGAGGTGGTACTAAGTGATGAATTAGCAACTAATTTTGACAATAGGTCTTATCTTAAGTTTATCTTTGACCGTAAACTATCAACTCAATTCCCAGATGCAGAGTTTATATCTTATGGACATCCGAATCTTGATATGCTTATCAATTTAGCATCACAAAAAGGCTTAGTAACAAGATGGTATATAAATGGACTAACAACTACTACCGGATATCTATTTAAGAAAGTAGCTAACAAGGTAAAATTCTATGATTGTAAGACCAAATACTTATTGGACATACTTGAAAGATTTTCTTATTGCCTATTTAATTTCAAAATATCATATCTAACAGATGATAAAAAAGAAGAAATAAGAGCAGTTGTGGTAGATAGATTTTCATCCGCAGTAAATAATAAACTACTTGATGTATTAAATACACTATCTCTTGAGACAGAATGTAAATTTAGGGGTATGTCTGAGGGTGAAATAAGACCATTACAAGAGGTCTATCAAGCTGCCTGTGACTATATTAAGAATGATATAGCTTCTACTATTGAGGAGACGAAAAAGGATATTTTAAAAAGGCTATCGAAAGAGATAATACGTGTAGAGAATTATTATTTAGAAAATGAAGAAGAGATTAACCAGAAATTAAATAAAGAGGGTTTAAGTAATGAAAGACGCCAAAGACTAAAACAAAAACTTAAAATTAATGAACTTGAAAAGCAAAGGAAGATTTTAGACTTAGAGGAGAAATACAAACTTAAGGTCAATATTAAATTACTCAATGTAGCATTAATCTATCAACCTAAGATTAAATGTAAATTAGAGATAATTGGTAAAGGTAATAGATTTTATTTCAATGTCTTCTGGAATCCTATCTTTAAGGATATAGAGCTACCTTTTTGTATGAAGTGTAAATCTGGTTCGTATGATATGTGGTTTGATACAGACTTTGGGCTTATATGCCCTAACTGTAAGACAAGGTAGGGCAACTTGTTATTCATGAATCAGATTTTATCTCTTCCATCATTATAATAATTAACAGTAACTATTCAGCCACTGATTAACACGGATTAGCACGGATAAATACAGAGGTCAGGTACGTGTTTAGTGTCTTCCAAATTGTGTTGATTTGAGACGTAACCCTTTGTTAAACAATAGGATACCGGTGCGAAATATTCCACAAGGAGTTTAATGCAAATATCAAAATGTAAAAATCAAAAGGACAAAGCAAAATGCAAAAATATACCCAAATAAATTGAGTTTGCAAATATTTTGCTCTAAAAAGGGAGCAAGGATTCGAGGGGTCAAGGATTCAAGGGAGGTGAAAAATAAGGTGTTCACTCGCCCCCTGGATCCCTTGACCCCTTGAATCCTTTCAAGAAAGTTTTTGCAAACTTGTTTTCTTTGAGTATACTTGTAAGGCAATAAAAAAAATCAAATATTAAATATTAAAAATCAAAAATAAGAATAAAAGAATTCCTTAATTTTGATATTTGCTCTTTGATTTTTGATATGATATTTGATATGTCATTTTGCA
>JBFLYA010000112.1 GCA_040757115.1 bacterium
CAATTAATACTATCAGCCTGCTTAAAAAACATAAAAAACCTCCACTTAAAACTTCTTTTCTTTCGTAATCTCTCTCTCTCTTATACTTACAACTCTTATTTTGTTTTAACATTTTAACCAACCTCCTTTTTGTAATTGTTCAGCCACAAAGATACCACGACACAAAGATTAAAGGTAACCGTTCAGGTAGTGTCCATAAGGAAAAAGGGGAAACACGGAAAAAATGGGAAAGGAAGAAAAGAAGTTAAAAAGATGAGATTGTGAGAAGCAAAACATCCATCTTAACCTCTCACCCTGACCTGTCGCCAGGACAGACTTATCAACCTCTTAATTTCTTCCCTTCTTAGATTTACCCTTTTTCCCTGGTTTTTCCATTTTTCCTTTATTACAACCTGAACACTTACTATATATTTAACTGGAGTTTCGTGAATTTATTCATCATGGTTTAACCATAACCTTGCAATATAAATTCCAAATTTCAAATAACAAATTCCAAATAAATTCCAAACACCAAATTCCAAAACCTATTGCTTTGTCAATTTTGTTAAAGGGAGTTGAATATTTTACTCAATAATGTCAGATTTAGGTTTTTCAATAATTGAAGGACACACTCCTAACCCCTCTCAAGAGGGAAATATAACTCTTCTTTAATTCTATTGCCTCATTGAAAAGCACTTCTTCTTCTTTTGTTTGGAATTTTGATTTTTGGTCATTGGAATTTATTTGTGATTTGGAATTTTGTAATTCACTCACTATTTTTTGCAACTCATGGTTTAGCCATAACCTTGCAATAATTCCTCTTCCTGGTGTTCTCAGGGGATTTCAATCTTCTAAAAATCACGAAACTATAGTTTAATATAGCATATATTTTAACAAAAGTCAAGTATTTTTTCGATTTTTGTCAGAAAGAACAGTTACATATATAGCACTTATTCGACCTGTGAAATAGGTCGACCTGGGAAAACAAAATTATACTCCACTGCCTGGTGTAAGAAAAGGAGATAGGGAGATTAAGGAGATAAGGGGATATTATTCTAATTCCACTCTTCTAAAATCTGCCTTTTCTTTAGCAAAGTTTACAAGAATAGCCACCTTTACACCTGTAGCTTTTAAATATGAGCGAACCTGAGCATAATGAGCTTTGCTTAATTCCTCCACCGTTTTTAGTTCTACTATTACCTTGCTTTCTACAAGAATATCCAATCTGTGTTTCCCAACTTCTTCTCCTTCGTAGTAGATTAGTATTTCTTTCTCTGTCTCAACTCTCGGTGGTGTCTTAATCTAGCATAAAGGTTGAAAGAGTGTAAGAAAAGGAGATATGGGGATTATGGAGATAAGGAGATATTATTAAAAAAATTGAAATTAGTAGAAACTAATAGAAATTTATGGAAATTTGTTGTTTCCCACAATCAATTTCTACCTATTTCTATAAATTTCAATCTATTTCTATTATCTTATCTCCATATCTTCCTTATCTCCTTATCCCCTTTCTTACACTTTTGATATATAGCCTGAATGGTTACCCTTTTCTTTATATTTTACTTTTGGAACTATTGGGGGCAGACCGTGAATGTTGAATGTAGAAGAAACTGCTTTCTACATTCAAGGTCTGATCCTAATCTACCCCCGCCACCACCAAAAGAATAATAGAAGATTTGTGCAACTACCTTACCATCTTTGTCCGTAATCACCCTTGTTGAACCTAAGTGGTCATTATGGTAGTAATATGGTTTTGCTGGACTGCCAAACGGGTTTTCTTCCAAGTTAACACCTAACTCGCCATTGTCATAGACATACTAATTAAGCAAATTTTGTTTTCAAGGTCTGGCCCCAACCTGGCTTTCCAGAGAAAAGGCTAAAGTTTTCTGAAAATTTTGCCGATTAATTAAATGTGATTCTTTCATCGAGGATACCTCCCAGTTTAAAAAAATTTATCTTTCTATTAGGTATCCTCGGCATTTTTCTTAAAATTCTTTAATTTTTTCTAATTGACCCCAAACCTATTTTTCTATCTGCTATCTCTAACTACTTGTTATCCAAAGAGATAGCTCATACCTAAAATTATACCTATTGTCAACACTCACTCAAGATCTGACCCTAACTCCCTTTGCCTAACTCCCTTTGGGCCTGACCCCAATCTTCCCCCCTGATAACTTTTTCGCTACAATAATAACTATCTTTCCTGCATCAGCACTTTTAGATATAGAATTTATAGCTTCGATATAACAAATATAGACACCTATAGGAACAACTCTATTTTCTCTATCTTTACCATCCCATGTAACTTTATTCTTTCCATATAATAAGTTTTCACGATCAATCAATGTTTTAATCTCTCGACCTCTTATGTCATAAATTATAACGTTTACTGAAGACTCAACGGCTAAAACAAATGAGATTTCTGTTATTTCTCTAATAGGTTCAAATGGGCTTTTAGAGACTTCAATTTTTGAAATATTTGCTCTCACAGGAATTTCTCTATTATCTTTACCCATAGTAGGTGTAGGGTCTACTTGCCAATCATTTTTACTATTCGTATCTACAGTATTTATCCGAGCTATTGATTCTTTATCATTAACAGAACTAGTATTTACACAATCTGATTCCTCTGCTTTTTCTCCTGCAATAATCCATTGATTTGCTTTAACAAGTACATCTACTTTCTCGCCCTTACTCCAGTTATCATCATAATTAGCCCAACATATTGCATCTTCAATATTACCCACAGCATCATAAAATACTACTTGTGAATCTGTAGATACCAGTGCAGTACTATGAGCAAATAAATCAATGATACCATCTAAGTCAGAATTTTTCTCGTCCCTGGAAGGGTCGCCTTTATGGAGCACAAGATACTCACCTGTTTTTATAATCGTCATAGGAGAAATAGTTTTTATTATTGTACAACCATCTCTTTCTAAATAGCAATCACCAATATCAATTCCTTTTCCTCCATTCCCGTCATCTTTGCAATAAAGTTCTATCCAATCTTCACTATCGTCTTCTTTAAAACCTACTTCATTTATTATTATACAAGTAGATGGGGGGAGTGTAGATAAATTGGGTGCTCCTGGGGTAGAATTTTTGAAGATAGACCAATTAGTCACCTCGTTTGTATCAATTCCATTAGGACTTAATCCAAAGGAATCATCTTCTTTGAGGCTAAAGGTATCAATATAGGTATCATTTGTCCATATCTCTGCCTGGACCGCAATATCATCATCTGAATTAGGTATAGTATACATATTATCACTACAATAGGTTACAAAGTCTATGATAGTTGATGCGTCATGAATAGAACTTCTATACAAGGATACTTGGTCTTCGGTATTAGTCCATTTATCAGCTACGCCAGTATATAAATCTGTTGTAGTGTTGTCCGCGGGAGTATTTTTAGAATTATAATGTACTACTACATATCTTCCTGGTTTTAATACAAAATTTGGAAATGTATACCAATTACCATCTTCATCCCCAAGTTCCCACCAGGTCATATCTATTTCATCTGCTCCAGTATTATAAAATTCTATCCACTCATCCCCTTTACTATCTGCTCCTTTAGGATCATACATGACCTCATTTATTACTATACGAGCACTTACTATTTTTACTCCTGATAGAGAAAGTAAGCATACCAGTGATATAAGAATATTATTTAGATATTTTTTCATGTTTATGTGAATGGATATATTTTATTTTTTTTACTCTGTATTTTTTGTCTATCAATCTTAACATCTCTCAATCCTGAAGATAATATCATCAAAGTTATCATCTGGATGAGCATCGTTACATTTGTATCTACGGCCATTTGGGAGCTCTTCTACTATCATTGCAGCCCCATTTAACCAGGAATGAATTACCCCATCTCCTGTACTCCAAACATTTACAACTTCTAATTCCCCGTTTTTACTTTTGCATATAATCTCAACCTCTTTTGGTGCCGTATTTTCCCATAAACCAATACTTTCTTTAAATAATTTTCCGTTAACTTCAATTCCCTTATCTGTTTTTAAACTTATTCCCTGACACCATTCAGAATTAGTTGATTCAAAAACCACCTTTAATTTTTGACTTTTATTTTCAAGCGGAAATTTATCCCACCTTCTAAGAATTTTTCCCTTATATTCTATAGGATGCCCTTTTGATTTCCTAAATTCATCTTCAAATACTACCATTTAGTCTCACCTCCTAATATCCTGTATATCTGAATGGATCAACTTTGGCATGTTCAATAGGCCATACGAGTTCTAAATTCCATAGATTATGAGGATCAACAATATCTCTCCCTTTAATATGATGTAACTCCAGAGATTCCAATTTCCCTATATTATTAATTCGGTGTGGAGGAAGACCTTTTTTCATTCTTTCAACATTCTCAACACCCCATTTCTTTAGACTATCAGGTTTTAATGCCTCATTCTTCCAGACTCTTGCCCTTACCGCACTCCAGCTTGGGTATTTACCAGCCCTGGTTAGTTTATTAACAGGGTCACCAAGTTTCCAACCTTTCACTCCTAATCGAATAGCCTCATCGCCAGGTAATATTGAGAATGCTGCCATACTAACAGCCAGCGTTGTTTCTCCTAATCCTACTTCTGGACTTCCTAATGCTTTTGAGGCCGTGGGGATACCAGTAGAAATATCCAGCATCTTCTCAAACATTGGTTCGGTAAATCCTTCAAACATCAATCTGGTTTCAGAAGTAAATATCCTATCAGCCAAATCATCACCAATCCAGAATCTTATAAAACCTTCAAACCATCCACTCCACCAATCTGAGACTATATTATTTCTCATCCCTGTAGGATCAATGTACTTGAAAGGGTTATTGTAACAGTAGACATATTTATTGAGATCTTCTGGTTTAAAACTATTCTCAACTGGATCAGGCTGGATAAATCTGCCCAGTGCTGGGTTGTAGTAGCGGGCGCCAAAGTAAAATAAGCCTGTTTCATCCAACTCCTTACCTGTAAATGTTGGTCCCCCTGTAGGTCCGCCACCACCAAAGGGATAATAGAAATACTGCTCGACTACCTTGTCATCTTTATCAGTAATAGCCCTTGCTGAACCTAAGTGGTCATTATGGTAGTAATAGGGTTTTGCTGGACTGCCAAGCGGGTTTTCCTCTAGCTTAACCCATAACTGCCCATTACCATAGACATACGAGGTCTTACTGGTAATAGTTACCTTCTCTGCCGGTGGTGATTCTAACTTCTGGACTACCCGCACTATCTCGTATGCCTTGCCATTGGCAAGTGATGTCTGACTAATTCCTATTCCCTCTTTTCCTCGCTCATCTTCTATCCCTGCCTTTACATAAGAATCTACATGTTGTAGCTCTTTATACTGAAATATAATCAAACCGTCCACATTCAGTATTACCTGAAATGTCTCTTTTTTATCACCTGGCGAGTACAATGGTACATCTTCCCAACTCATTACCCATTTATCACCTAAATCCTTATATGTAATCTTACCACCATCTCCTGGATTCAGGTCTCTAAAAAATGGTGCTATCTCTATTATCAGGGATGCTTAATTTTCAAAGAACAATTCGACCCTATCCTCCCTACTATCCTCCCTAGGAGATGAAGAATCTATAGTATCCTCAAGAATATCCTCAAATGGCACAGGCAATGTCTGTAACACTACTGGTTCTAATATTGGGTCTTTGGTAATAAACCTACCAACATCTGCATCCATATACCTCGCCCGATAGAAATATAAGCCTGATTCAGTATCAAATTCTCTCGAAGTAAAGAGGTATGGATTAGGTATATCACCTATCTTATCTCTAAGAGCACCAAAAGCATCGTAACTATAACTCGCTATAGACTCACCATCTGGATTTGTTAAGTGAACTATACTTCCCAAACTATCTGCATGATAATAGTAACTTTCGCCATCCCTTGTCATACTAATCAAATCATCAATCCCGGGACCATGGACATAGCTGACTACTACATTCCCCTCTTCTACCTCCGCCAGCACATCCTCTCCATCATAAATATATCCTGTCAAAGAACCAAAGACCGCCTTCCCAATTCGTCTGCCAAATGGGTCATAGGTGCCCCCCGATTCCCCCTCTATATACACTCCCCGGATAAACACTCTTCTATCCTTCTGTCTATTTCAACGTCAGAAATGTCATTATAATCTAAGACTTTATCATAGCATCTTTTCAAAATTTCAGCATCCTTTTTATGCTCTAATATTTTACTTGCCACATACAGAGAAAGATATTCCCAAGAATCTTTTTGTGGAAAATTATTTGTGTAATCTAAATGTACAAAGTATTCTGTAATATCACCAAATATTTCTTCAAAAAACTCTTCGGTAATATTTTTAGGCCATACCTTTTCAAGCTCTTGAATATTTTTAATTTTCCCTAGTAAAACATCTTGGCAAATATCTTTTATTTTACATCTTATGCTATCTTGTTTATCCATAACTACCTCTCCCATGGTCTATGTTTCTTTAGCTGAGATTTAGTTTTTCCACTATGATAGTGAAATTTCTGCCAAAACTTATTCACTTCCTTTCCCCATTTATGCCAATCAATACCAAAAACTCTTTTTCCATTTTTATAAAAGTTAAGTCCTCCTCCTCCTGCGTTTTTATATCGCATAAATTTAACTGCCCATTTAGATCCTTTACTCACAAGTCCTAACCCTGGGATAAGCATTAACTCATCCCATGTAGATTCAAGTCCAGGCTCTTCAGGGCATAGTCCAAATGAATCTATCCAATTAAGTGGATCATTGTAGCAGTAGGTGTAAGGATGAAAGTCTTCAGGGGTGTATATCGTATAAGGGACTATAAAATCAGGAGAATCAGGAGATGAAGAATCTATAGTATCCTCAAGAATATCCTCAAATGGTACAGGCAATGTTTGTAACACTACTGGTTCTAACATTGGGTCTTTAGTTATAAACCTCCCCACTTTCGGGTCATAGTATCTTGCGCCGAAGTAATATAAGCCCGTTGCCTCATCATATTCTTTGCCAGTGAAAGTGAAGTTATTTTCAATCTTTCCCTCTGTATTTATCAACTCACCAAAAGGTAAATAATCACTCGACCAAACTATTTCTCCCATACTATCAGTCATCACCCTTGTTGAACCTAAGTAATCATTATGATAATAATATACTTTCTCGGACTGAGCAGGTTTTTTATCTACCCTCGCGACTAATTCATCATTAGCATAAATATAGGAGATAGTTCCTAAAGGCACATACACAGGTTTATCTTCTCCCTTGATAATCTCTACATCATCTATATACCACCCTTCATAGTCGTTATACCACCCATCTACTGTATCAAAATTAAATCTTAGTTTTATCTTCTTACCCGCGTAGTTTGAAATATCAAAGGATTCCTCATGCCAGTCCATAACCGATGGTCCTTCATTACAATCGTTATAAAAAATCCTATTCCACTTCTGACTATCCCAAATCTCTACTTTCATATTGTCATAATTCCCAGAAGGATAAGACTCATGTTGCCATCTTGTCCAGAAATTTAATCTAATCTTATCTTTTATCCCGGATAAATCAATTAATGGTGAAAGAGAAGAACCAGAATTTCTACCACCGGTATTATGGGGGATGTTGAGGTCAGACCGTGAATGTTGAATGTAAAAGGAACTGCTTTCTACATTCAAGGTCTGCCCCCCTACTGCCCCTCTTTCTTTTCTGTTAAAAGTTCTTCTGCTGTTTTATCTTTATTTCGTTCAGACCAAAATACTGTTAAATCTTCTTTTTCTCTAATTAATTCCAATAACTGATTTGATTCATATAAAGTACTGGTAATATCAGTTCCATCCTCAATTTTATCAGCCAATATTTCTTCTAAATCAGAAAGTCCACAAAATATCCAATGAACAACTTCGCCTTTAATATTTTTATATTTCTGTTCTTCTTCTTTACCCAGATTAAGAGCTTTTAAGTAAGCTGTTTCATTGTCTGGTGCTTGAATAATCCGAATTTGCTCATCAAAAGTCCAAGGACCGGAATCCTTTTTACCTACTTTACATTGCATAACTATTTTTGCAACATACCATTTCATAGATTTTCTGGTTTTGGTAAGAGATATGTTTTGTTCTGATGATAAATTGCTTTTTTGATACTTTTTATTCCTAACCACAACAGATTATCTCTCTCCTTTTTATATCTTCTTACTTTTTAGACTTACTATACTTCTTTTGCTTAAGAAGTTTTAAAGTTTTCCTTGCTTTCCAATTACCTTTTTTTGCCAAAGCTTCTATTTCTGCCAGTGTTTTTCCAAGCATTTCACTAGGAAATTCTCTAAGAATACTACCCTTTTTAGCCAGAGAAATTATCTCCTGTGCAGTTTTTGCTCCTTTCCCTGCTTTCCCAACAAGTCCTAACCCTGGGATAAGCATTAACTCATCCCATGTAGATTCAAGTCCAGACTCTTCCGGGCATAGTCCAAACGGGTCTATCCAATTAATTGGGTTATTGTAGCAGTACATATAGGGATGGAGGTCTTGGGGAATATCTATCATCTCTGGGACTATAAAATCAGGAGATGAAGAATCTATAGTATCCTCAAGAATATCCTCAAATGGTACTGGCAATGTCTGTAACACTACTGGTTCTAATATTGGGTCTTTTGTAATAAACCTCCCCACTTTCGGGTCATAGTATCTGGCGCCGAAGTAATATAAGCCCGTTGCCTCATCATATTCTTTGCCAGTGAAAGTGAAGTTATTTTCAAAGAACTCTATCTTTAAGGACTTTTATTAAGGTTTTTCTCTTTAATCAAAGGGGTTAACAAAAGAAGTTGTCAATTTAACCCCTTTGCCTCTGCTTTAGAGAAAACCCCTGCTCAAGGACGACCCGCAACCGGGTGCCCCGTCAACCTCGTCGGGCTAAAAAGTAAAAGCAAAGAGGTCTACTTAAAGTTTACTCATAAAATGTTGGTTCTGTTAATTAAAAATTTTTATTATGAATGATATTTTTTACTTGACAAACCCTTTTCATAGGTGACCCCAAATCCACCTCCCTTTTTCAAAAGGAGTTCAGATAGTTCGCGCTTGACTACAGATAGGTCATAAATGCTTGGGATACCAGGTGAACGGTTTGCTATATGTTCCTCTAAAAATCTAATTGACGCACTAATATTTCCTAACTTTTCATAACTCCGACTAATTCGATATCTACAGTCATTCAACAAGGAACGTGCCCAACGAACACCCTCTCCACAGTCACCATAGGCTATTGCTTCTACCCCTTTCTTAAGCAATTTCTTCCATATCGCTATCGCTTCTTTGTTCTTATTTACCATATCAAGCGATCCAGCATAATCCCATAGGACCAATGGACATTTTGGTGCCAACTTCATTGCTTTCTCACTCAGTTCCAATGATTTTTCGTATTCATATTCTTCGTAGTAAATTGAGCCAAGTCGTGTCACTAACCAATGGTCGTCTGGTGATTTCTTTAATTCTCTGGAAATTAACAAACGTGCTTTTCGCCATTCCTCTCGACTAATGTAGATTTCAATCTTTTTAGCAGTTTCTGAGTTCATTTTTTATCACTTCCTTCTATAAGGTCGATATTTATCACCCTTTTCTCCACCTGGTCTATCTCTCTTTTTGCGACTTATTCCCTTTTCATGTTTGCCTGCGGTGCTGGGTCGAATTTTACTCTTATGTACTTTTATCCCTTTTATAACACCACCCAAGCACATTCCTTCTGCTATTTCCTTAACATCAGCCCAAATCTTTTTTTCTAACTCCGCATCTATTACCCACCACGGTTTCTCTCCGCACAATCCTAACGGATCTATCCAATTAATCGGGTCATTATAACAGTTAGTCACATATAGGGATGGAGGTCTTGGGGAATATCTATCATCTCTGGGACTATAAAATCAGGAGATGAAGAATCTATAGTATCCTCAAGAATATCCTCAAATGGCACAGGCAATGTTTGTAACACTACTGGCTCTAAGATTGGGTCTTTTGTAATAAACCTCCCTACCTTCGGGTCATAGTATCTGGCGCCGAAGTAATATAAGCCCGTTGCCTCATCATATTCTTTGCCAGTGAAAGTGAAGTTATTTTCAAAGAACTCTATCTTTAAGGACTTTTATTAAGGTTTTTCTCTTTAATCAAAGGGGTTAACAAAAGAAGTTGTCAATTTAACCCCTTTGCCTCTGCTTTAGAGAAAACCCCAGCGCAAGGACGACCCGCAAGCGGGTGCCCCGTCAACCTCGTCGGGCTAAAAAGAAAAAGCAAAGAGGTATACTTAAAGTTTACTCATAAAATGCTGGTTCTGTCAACTAAAAAATTTTTATTATGAATGATATTTTTTACTTGACAAACCCTTTTCATAGGTGACCCTAATCTCTTCCTTCCTCCTATAAATCTTCTGAGTACATTATTATTGTATCAATTGATCCTTCCTCTAAATTCCCCATAGACCTCATCAAATGCCAATGTCCCGCTGGTGTAAGTTCACCAATAATACTTAAACAAATATTGGATAAATCTCTTAATCCCTGGGCATCTGCCATAATAGTTATTTCATTTTTATCCTTGTCGTATGTAATTTTAACTTTTCCATTTTCCATAGTTATTTCTATTCCCTTTTTGGAGATTTAGGGTACCAATTTGTTCCATCTGGTGACCATTCTTGGCGTTTTCCATCACGTAAATGTCCTCTATCCCAGTGAGAACCTCCTTTCTTGTGTTTATCTTCAGGATCTTCATGCCAATGATAGTACCAGTCATTATCTCTTTGGTCTTCGTGAAGATTCGGATCAAATTGAGGTTCTGGTGGATATTTTGGAGGTTCTGCTTGTTGAGCTAATCCAAGTAATGAGGATAAAAACTCTTTTGGAAAAAGCAAAGCAAGAAAACCTAATCCAAACTCAGATAACCAATCTTCTATTAAAGCCTGATCTTCTGGACTTATCGGGCATAATCCCCACAAGTCTATCCAATTAATCGGATCATTATAGCAATAGACATACTTATGTAAATTAGGTGGAAAGTAAACATTACCTGTATATGGATCTTTTGTTATAAACCTCCCTATCTTCGGGTCATAGTATCTGGCGCCGAAGTAATATAAGCCCGTTGCCTCATCATATTCTTTGCCAGTGAAAGTGAAGTTATTTTCAAACTCTGTCTCTGGTAACTCTACCTTTACCTTGCCTGTAACACTATACCTAACTCTGACACCATTAAGAGAATATTGGGTCGGAACCTTGAATGTAGAAAGCAGGTTTGTGCATTCCGACCCCCAACTACCCTATTTCAAAGAACAATTAAGAGAATGAAAATCGTCCTCTTTTTTCTATAAATCCTTTTTTAGCTAATTCATTTAGATAATCATGGGCAATTTTGTTATTTGGCTCTATTTTTAATACTTCTTGCAGTTCTTTTTTTCCATCATTTATTAAGCCTAATTGAAAATAAATTTCTGAAAGTAAGGCATGTGCCTGAAGCCTATTTTCTTCTGATAACCTTAATTTAAGTGCCTTTTTATATAATTCAATTGCTTCTTTGTATAAACCTAATTGTTGGGTATTTATCCCTTTTTCTACTTCCTCTATCTCTTTTACATGCAGAAATTTACCAAGATGAAGATAAGCAGTTCCAAATTTAGGCTTTAGTTTTATCACTATTCTTATATATTCTAAAGCCTTATCATATTCCTTACGAAGATAATATATATTAGCGGCATTGAAATATGCTTGGTAACATTTAGAATTGGATTTTATTACTTTTTCAAACTCTACTAAAGCCTCGTTATGTTTTTCTTGAGTATAAAAATTATATCCCAATTTAAAATGGTCACCAATATCCTGAAACACTTTACTCCTTAAGAAATCAAGAAACAAATAAATTCCTATTAAAACTAATCCTAATGGAATAAACTTTATTTGTTGCCACCACCATATCCTCATTAGATATTCTTCAGCAATATAATTAACTAAATTCCAAAAACATATAGTTATTATTAGAGCTGTAATAAATATGAATAAATGTATTAAGAAAGCCATATCTATTTGACCTCAAATTCCCCCACCTATTCCACTTTTTGTGAACCACTACCGTACTTTTTCCTCCACTCCTCTAATAATTCCTTTTCACCCTCATTAAGAATTGGAGGGTCTATCCAATCAGCAGCTATAAAAGTAGCTTTCATTACAGCTCTTTTTGCTGCCCATTTTAAAAGTGCATCAAGTCGCTTTGCATATTCTGTAATATAGGGTCCTCTCACTGCCTTAGTTATCTCCAGCAGTTTAGCAGGAGGAATGAGTAATCCACCAATAGCAATCTCTTCCCCACAATATCCATAAGGGTCTATGTAGTTTATGGGGTTATTATAGCAATACATGTATGGATGAATATTCTGAGGTATAGTTAGACCTTCTGTAATAATAAGTTGAGCAATGATAGGATAGAGAGCACCATTTATAATTCTTTCATCTTCGGGTGTACAAGACCATGGGTCTTTTGTAATAAACCTCCCTACCTTTGGGTCATAGTATCTGGCGCCGAAGTAATATAAGCCCGTTGCCTCATCATATTCTTTGCCAGTGAAAGTGAAGTTATTTTCAATCTTTCCCTCTGTATTTATCAACTCACCAAAAGGTAAATAATCACTCGACCAAACTATTTCTCCCATACTATCAGTCATCA
>JBFLYA010000113.1 GCA_040757115.1 bacterium
TGGAAAACAACAAATTTCCATAAATTTCTATTAGTTTCTATTAATTTCAATTTTTTTAATAATATCTCCCTATCTCCTTAATCTCCACATCTCCTTTTGTTACACCACCTGAACGCTTACAAATTTTTTTAACCACAAAGATCACAAAGAGTTTCACAAAAGAGTCAAAGATTTTTGAGAGAATAAATTTTTCCCTTTATTTCTTTGTGTATTCTTTGTGTACTTTGTGGTTAATTTCAGAGACCATTTAATTTTCTTCGTGTCCTTCGTGTTCTTCGTGGTGAATAGTTACACTTATTTTTCAATTATAGTTTCATCTATCTTCATCCCAAAATGTCTTCCAGCATCTTCCTGGTAGGCTAATACTTCACTTCCTTCTTGTAGCGAAACAATGGAGATAGGACTTCCATCTGGTGTGCAAAGTCTGATAGTTTCTGCATTTTGGAGGATTAAAGAAACTATTTTTGAATTGATTTTTCCTTCTAACAACATCAATGGTCTTTTTTCTATCTTTATTCTACCAACAATGGCTGATTGAGTTTGTCCTGTTGAATTAACAATTAATACTTCATCACCTGTTTTTAACTCGGATAAATATTTAGTTTTACCTCCTGGTAGAAGTGTATAGGCATGGACAGCGCCGGCATTAACCCTGAAAGGTCTGGGTTCGACATAAGGATTTTCAACACTCTCTGAATGGACTAAAAACATTGCACCTGAAGAATTCCCGGCTAACATCCCTTCTCCTTGCTTCATATTGGTACAGGTATCAATACAAACCCTGTCTCCCATTCCCAGAGGTTCTATTTTTGTAATTTTTGCAATGGCAATCTCTAATTTCTCTTGAGTATTTTTGATTAGTTGTGCACATCTTTTTATCTCATTTAAATCGGTTGTCTCAAGCAGAACACCCGCAACTCCTTTTTCTAATATTTGAATAGCGATTTTTGTCTCTTTTTCATTATGAACATAAGCTATTAATCCGGCAGGATTTTGAGCAATTAAATTCTCTAATGGGATAATTGTCCAATCGTTTGTTTTAATAATAAGTGTTTTGGATTTTGACAACTTAGCGGCGGTTTCTTCATCCTGTTTATTATTGATTTCAAACTCAACGACATCTTCATTTAGTTTCAAATCACCATTTTTAGAGATAGTTTTAATTTTGCCCAATTCCTTTACCTTTTCCTCAAATCCTTCTTCAACCCAAATAGCATCTACGCCACTTTCTAATGCAGTTGTCACAACCGCTTTATTAAACGGAATAGATTTTAGCCAGATAGTTTTCATTTTAGATTCTCCTGAAAATAGTTAATTAGAGATTAGAGAATTAGTGAATTAGAACCTGCACTCTTGCTAATCTCTAATCTCTAATCTCTAATCTCTATGCCCGATTTTCATCCTCCTCGTATCATCTATTCTTTTGTTTCATATTTGTAGACCTTTGGTTTAAAATCAACCTTATTTTTTAAAACCATGGTATCTTCTTTTAAAGACAAAAGATAAAATCCTTCTTTTTCTGCAATCCTTACTGCATCATGGGATGGATTCATATAGGCAATTGCACCAATTACTGGTAGATCATTGTATTTAGGAAAGAATTCATAGAAAGAGGAAATGTCTTCTAATGCGTCGTTTATATCTCTTGGTTCAAAATATGTCTTTACCTCAACTATTATAACATAGTCCTGGTTTTCTCCCCTGGCTATGCTTAATAGGTCTAATTCTAAGGTATTTCCGTTCATATGAGAAAGAGCCCTTGGAAAGGTTTGGATAATCTTTATCCCTCTTTTTGAAAATGCCTCTGTTAGAGATACAAGTGCCATACCCTCTGTTAATCTTCCCCAACCATCTGATATGCCTGCTACCAATTTCCTTGTTTTTTCAAACTCTTTATCTGTCTTCTTAAACATAGCCCTTAATTCCTCATCTGTTTTTTTAAGTTGCTCATCTGTTTTTTTAAGTTGCTCATCTGTTTTTTTAAGTTGCTCATCTGTTTTTTTAAGTTGCTCATCTGTTTTTTTAAGATGTTCATCTGTTTTTTTAAGTTGCTCATCTGTTTTTTCTTGAGCCTTTTTGAGGGTTTCTTGAGATTTTCTAAACTCTTCCTGGCTCTTTAAAAGTCTTTCTATTCTTCTATCTACATTATCAAGTCTTTGTTCAACCTTCATAGCCATTTTATATCACCTCCATTAAAATATCTCTTTAAGATTAAAATTTAGCCCTTTGATTAAATTTGATTTAACCACATCCCCTATTTTATAAATGCCCGTATCTTCATACAACTTGCCTGTATGAGAAAATATCTGGAGTGTTTTTTTATCTGCATCTAATAGCCAGTATTCCTTTACTCCATAAGTTTCATAGAGTCTCTTTTTTAATAGTTTATCCAAATTTTGGGTATAAGGAGAGGTGATTTCAATAATTAAATTGGGTGCACCTTCAATATACTTGTCCTTGATTATATTCAGATTCTCTTTAGAGATAAAGAATATATCTGGTTGGACAACATCTTCATCTGAAAACAGAACATCACAAGGTGCATAAAATACCTCCCCTAATTTATTAATTTTAACAAATTGTTGTAGAATTTCAAATAATTTGGCTGATATCCTTTGATGATAAGGAACTGGTGCTGGACTCATATAAACCTCCCCCTGTATTATTTGATACCTTTTCCCGTCATCCGGGAACTGAACATAATCCTCGTATGTCCATTTTTCTTCTTTTGTAGCTAAAATTGGCATTGCTTTCCTCCTCAAAATAGACTATAGACCATAGACTAACTTACCTCCTGTCTACTACCTACTACCTACTATTTTTATCCTCTTTCTTTAAATTTATTAATCTTCTGGATATATTCTGTGGCTAATTCTTCGCTTTTTTCTTTCGAGCCTGCCTCAGCATAGACATGAAATAGTGCCTCATCCTGGTCTGGTAATAGCAAGACCCAATCCTTTCGGCGATATATTTTAATGCCATCAATCAATTCGATATGTTTATCTTTAACCTCTTCCATTATCCATCGCATTAAACTCCCTTTTAATTCCCAGGGACAGGAGATTCTTTCATGATGGACATAGAATGGTGGGATAGAATCGACTACATCACTTAATTTCATTCCTTTAGATGATAGAAACTCAAGTAATTTCAAACTGGAAACCATACCATCAAAACACTGTTGAAATTGAGGGAAAATGAATCCCCCATGTCCATTACTAATCATAATTAAATCTTTATCAAAGATTTTTTCTTTATAAGTAGTTTTGATATATTTAATTCGGTCTTCATTCATCTGGGCAATAATCCTGGTGGCTGTGACTGGAATACCAATTTTTCCTTCTTTAACCGTCTCGCAAGCCAATTTTGATAATAAGGCGACATTTAAGTTAGCAGGAATAATTCTACCTCGGTCATCCACCAGGAAAATTCTTTCAGCCTCCTGGTCAAATAAAATTCCAAGGTCTGCATCAAGTGTCAGGACAATATTTGATAATTGTTTTAATGCCAAAGATATACTGGCGGGTGTGTTAATTACTCTTTCTGGATCCGTATAGGCATTGAGGGCAATGACATCACAGCCTAATCCTTCTAAAACCGTTGGAAATACTGTTGAGATACTACCAAAGCCGTAATCGATGATAATCTTAAATTTAGATTGAGCGATTAAACTAGCATTAATCACATTTGATAATCCTTCTCGATAGCACTCGATTATCCGATAGGGGAAGGATATTACTCCTATTTCTTCTACCTTTGCCCTTCGGAAATCTTCGCGGTAAAAAAGTTGTTCAATGGCTTTTTCTTTAGTCGCGGAAATATCTAATCCAGAGGTTTCAAAGAAGCGAATTTCTATCATTTTAGGGTCGTAAGAGGCACGAGCAATATGTAATCCGCCGTGTGCATTCAAGATATTACTCTGGAATCGGGCAACAGGCATAGGGATAACACCCATATCCCAGACATTTATTCCTACGGATAAAATCCCGGACATCAAGGAGCGATTTATCATTCTGGAGGTTTTATGTGCATCACGGCTGACAATAACATCTGCATTTTTAGCCAGAGATGCGGCATAAGCAGCACCGAGGCGACAGGCAAATTCAGGTGTGATTTCCATATTGGCTAATCCCACTACTCCACGACTACCAAATAAACTCCGTGTCCATTTCTCACCCCAGATAAGGCTTGTCGATAATGTCACCCCATCTTCTACGATTTTATAAGGCCACATCTTGACATTTGTTCTTATAATACAATCACTTCCAACAACACAACCATCTCCAATTATTGCCTCTATTTCTAAGAATGAGCACTTTTTGATATAAGATTCCTTTCCAATAACATTTTCTCGTAATTCACAACTATTCCCGATATGAACACCATCCCAGAGAATAGAATTGGTAATTATTGAATTTTCTTCAATAATACAATTGTCTCCAATACAAGAATTAGTAATCTTCACCCCTTCTCCTATACTACAATGCTTACCAATAATAACATTGCCTTCAAGATTTACTCCATCGGCGATTATGGAATGCTTATCTTTCCAGATATTTTCTTTTTTCTCACCACAAATCTCAATATTTACCTTTTGGGTTAAAACATCATAATGTGCCAATCGATACTCGGTTAAATTACCAATATCCCTCCAATATCCTGTAGCAACATATCCATAAAGTGGAGAATTTTCGGCAAGTAATTTAGGAAATAAGTCCTTACTAAAATCAAACATCTCCCCTTCAGGAATATCTTCAAGAACCTCTGGCTCCAATACATATACTCCCGTATTAACTGTATCTGAGAAAACCTCTCCCCAGGAAGGTTTTTCGAGGAAACGCTTTATTCGACCTGTGTTTGAATCAATAAGGGTGATACCATATTGTAAAGGATTGGTTACCGCGGTTAAGGTAATTGTGGCGATAGCCTTTTTTTCTTTATGAAATTTAATAATAGATTTTAAATCAAAATCGGTCAAAACATCCCCACTAATAATCAAAAATGGTTCTTTATTCAGATGTTTAGCCGCATTTTTTACACTGCCTGCTGTTCCAAGATCTTGAGTCGCCGAGACATAAGTAACATTTACCCCAAATTTCTCTCCATTCCCAAAATAATCCATAATTATCTCAGGTTGATAATAAAGGATAACGACAATATCCTTTATCCCATACTTTTTCAAAAGAGAAATGATATGTTCCATCATAGGTTTATTAGCCAAAGGAACCATAGGTTTGGGGATATTGCAGGTAAGTGGTCGCAACCGCGTCCCAAAACCACCAGCCATAACTACACCTTTCATTGTCTTATCCTCCTCTCTGTTATTTTTGATTTTTGATTGTAGATTTTATAATTAACTAATTGCTAAAAGCGATAGGGCAATTTCATTTACTCACCTTTTGCATGATTATGAGATACTTGAATCCCCTTAAGTAAAAATTATATATCCTTGCTCTTTCATGCCAGATTGGTGTATTTGATGACTATCTTGTCTCAAAATTATCAATACCCCAAGCATGACATTTTGGACATCCGATAGGTTCACCCACATAAGCCTCTCCATACCCCATATTTTTTACCCAGTTTGGTGTTTCACTTATATATTCAGGTTCTTCCGCATTTGTAGCCATACAGTAGTTATAACTGTTAATCTGAAACACTAAAGAATTTCCCTTATAATTACAGTTTTTGCATTGGTATTTTGTCATTTCTCTTCCTCTTTTTGGTTACCGTTAGGTCCTGGTATATGGCTATTGATACCATATTTATTGTAGCATTCAAACAAGCATTTACAAAAATTGATTATTTTCTTATCACCGACTTTAACTGCTTGTTTGTACAAATTAATAAAATATCTTTTACCTCCTTCAGTTTGAGAGAAATTTTTCTTACGGAGGTTGCATTCCATACATAATGTTTGTCCATTATCAATAGTATTATCTCCACCTTTATCTTTTGGTTTTATATGGTCTGCACATAACTCAACACCTTCATATCTACCACGACCACATAGAACACATTTATAATTATCTTTTTTAAATATTTCTTCCTTCACTTCGGGCGGGAAATCGAAGAGTTCAATTTCCTTTATATAATCAGGTTCGTATCTGTAAACTCCCTTTTTGACTTTTATTAGTTTGCCTTCTTGATGAAATTTACGGATTTGACGCCAGGTATCACGGGGCTTTTTGCCATACAATTTTAGATATTGCTTTTCAACCCAGTCAACAACTGGTCCATGCTCTAAATCTTTTTTCGAATGTTTGCGGAAATATTCCATTACTAAATCCGCGATGGTTTTTATTCTATCACCCATTAATTTTATTCCTCCAATTCTAATGTAATCTGGTTTATTTTTGCTTCTTTTATAAGCCTCTGTTTGGCAATTTCACAATAATTTCTATCAATTTCAATACCAATTCCATTTCTATCTGTTAGAACGCAAGCAATCAAGGTAGAACCGCTACCCAAAAATGGGTCAAGCACGATGTCATCTACAAAAGTAAAGAGTTTTATGCACCTTACTGGAAGATTTACAGGAAATGGTGCAGGATGCCCAATTCTTGTCTTGCTTTCACCCATAAAAGTCCAGACACCATTTGTCCATTCCATGAATTCTTTCTTAGTGATATCTGATTTTTGCGTTCCACTTATTTTTTTCCACTTTTCCTTATACAACACAGCAATCATTTCAACAGGTGCAATAACATAAGGTGCGGTTGCAGAAAGCCACGAACCCCAGGCTGTTCTTCTTGATATATTTTGCTCATTCCATACAATTGTCGAGTGATATTTAAAGCCCACTTTTTTGGCTATTGAAATAATATCAGCATAAACACTTTGTTGACCACCTTTATTTTTGTCAAGGGGAATGTTTAAGCAGAACCGCCCATCTTCTCTTAAAAGTTTATATGCCTTCTCAAGCCATTTATAAGTAAATTCAAGATAAACCTCATAAGGAATTTTATCATCATAAGCGTTGTATCTAATATCTACATTATAAGGTGGGGAAGTCACAATTAAATCTATCGAGCCTCCTGTGATTTCATCAGAAATTAAGAAATCATCATTATATATTTGTATATTTTCTGCTTGAAAATAAAGTTTTTCATTCATTTTAATATCATCATTTTTTTTCAACTAACCCACATTCCAATACATTAGCTACTATCTGCTGTTTCTTTTAGAAACTCGCTTACCCTTCCAAATTCTGCTAAGGTTAATGTTTCTCCTCTCCTTTTGCTATCAATCCCTAATTCAGCCAGGGCTTTGGCTAATTTATCCTTACTCATACCAATATCTGAAATGGCATTAATTAGCATTTTTCTTCTCTTTGAAAAGGCGGCTCTAACTACTTTAAAGAAAAATTGCTCATCCTTTACTGATATTGATGGTCTGTCTAAGATATTTAACCTTAAGACAACTGAATCTACCTGTGGCTGAGGGTAAAAACATTGCCTGCTTACCTCACATATTCGTTCTACATAACAATGATATTGCACCAGAACAGATAAGGCACCGTAGATTTTTGTCCCTGGTTTAGCCAGGATTCTATCCCCAACCTCTTTCTGCACCATTAAAATTAATGTTGAGAAGTTCTCTTTTGCCTCAAGGAGATGTCCAATCACAGGCGTTACAATATAATAAGGCAAATTGGCTACTACCTTTATCTTCTTTTCTGCTGAAAATCGGGGCTCGGGACTCGGGACTCGGGACTCGGGAGGAGTCTGTCTTTTGTCCTCTGTCCTCTGTCTTTGGTCTTCTCTATCTAACACTTCAGACAAATTTACCTTTAAAATATCCTCCTTTATTACCAAAACATTTGTATATCCCGCTAATTCTTGATTGAGAATATTTATCAACACCGGGGCAATTTCAACCGCAATAACCTTTGAGACTAACGGGACTAATTGACTGGTTAAAATACCAATTCCGGCGCCAATCTCTAAGACGGTATCCTCTTTCGATAATTGCGCCGCTGAAATTATTTGCTTAAGTATCCCTTCGTTCACAAGGAAGTGTTGTCCTAATTTTTTTTGGGGTCTGATATTGTTTTGTAATAGTATTTTCTTCGTATCATCAAGTAAAGACATTATTTGCACCAATACATCGTTAAAATACTTCACCAACTTTAAAATGAAAATCCTCTAATAGGACTGAAGAAAGAGTATCTTCGGACTTAAAGATACCATAAGTTTTATATCTTCCTTCTTCTAAGGTCAAAACCTCTATCTCTTTTCTATTTGCGTCAACTAACCAGTATTCTTTGACACCACATCTTTCATAAAGCCTTTTTTTCGTAATTCTGTCCCTCTGGGCAGAGTTTGGCGAGATAATCTCTATCAGTAAATCCGGTGAACCTTGTATATTATCTTTTGTAATGATATTGAAATTTTCTTTTAAGACAAAGATAATATCTGGTTGAACAACATCTTCGTTACTTAAAACAACATCACAAGGGGCATCAAATACCTCTCCTAACCCTGATTTTTCTAATACTTGCATAATTTTAAATTCCATTCTTTTTGAGATTCGTTGATGCCATACATTTGGTGCTGGTGCCATAAAGAATTCACCTCCAATCAATTCATACCGATTGTCAGAGTCTATATCCCAGGTAAGATAATCTTCGTAGGTAAATTTTTCTTGTTTTGGCATAGTTGCTGTAGTCATTGCTTTCCTCCTTTTATCTTTGCCATTTTTGCCGCCAATTTAATTGCCTCTAATATACTTGTTGGATTGGCTATATTTTTCCCGGCAATATCAAATGCAGTGCCGTGGTCAGGTGAGGTCCGAATTATAGGCAAACCAATCGTTACATTTACGGCATCATCAAAGGCTAATAATTTTAAAGGAATAAGTCCCTGGTCGTGATACATTGCGATGACGACATCAAATTCACCTTTGACGGCACGATAAAAAACAGTATCTGGCGGATAGGGTCCTCTGGCGTTAATCCCTTTGCGTTGAGCGACCTCAATCGCCGGGATAATCTCTTTTTCCTCCTCTTTGCCAAATAACCCTCCTTCGCTGGCGTGTGGATTTAATCCAGCTACGGCAATTCCTGGCTTTTTTAGTCCAAAATAATCCTTAAATGCAGATTGAGTTAATTTAATCGTGGTCAAAACCTTTTTCCTTGAAAGTTGCCGGATTGCCTTGTATAAAGGGATATGAATACTTACCAGAACAACCTTCAAAGAATGACTTACAAACATCATCGCATATTGGCGTCTATGGGTTAAGTCCGCCAAAAAATCTGTATGTCCGGCGAAATGAAATTCTGCTTTCTTCATTGCCTCTTTATTTATCGGTGCGGTTGTAATCGCCTGAATTTCATTATCCAGAGCTAGATTAACTGCTTTTTTTATGAATTCTATAGCCGCCTTACCAGTTGTTCTGCTTATCTTCCCAATCTCTAATTCATCTAATTTAATATTATCTAAATCAAGACAATCAATCGTTCCAAACTGAAATTTAGCCTCTGATACATCTTGAATAGAATTAATCTTTAATCTGTCCTCAAAATTGGGGCTCGGGGCTCGGGGCTCGGGACTCGAAACTCGGGGTTCGGGAAAAGTCTGTCCTCTATTCTCTATCCTCTGTCTTCTGATTTCTGCTAACAATACCTTCGCATCACCAATCACTATTGGGCAACATTCCTCATAAATAGAAGGCATATTTAATGCCTTAATAATTACTTCAGGTCCAATTCCTGCGGCATCACCCATCGTGATACCAATAATCGGTTTTCCCATATCACCTACCTATTGTAAGGTAATCGGTAATATAGCAGTTATTAGTCAAAATTTTACTCAGAGTGGATAAGTAAAAAATCCCAAATCCCAAGCACCAAATCTCAAATAAGCACCAAATTCCACATACCAAAAAGCGAATTAGAGATTAGTGAATTAGAGATTAGATTTTACTAATTCGCTAATTCGCTTAATTCACTAATTCACTAAATGGAATTTGGAATTTGTGATTTGGAATTTCAGAACCCTATTTATGTCAAATTTCGATTAATAAGTGCTATAATGGTCACCGATTACCTGATTATCTTCCTCTACGGCGTATATAATATTACCTTATTTCTCCCGCGTTGTTTTGCCTCATAAAGGGCTTTATCTGCCTTGGCTAATAAGTCTTTTTCTGTTTCTATGCCGGGATTTGGATATGTAGAAACCCCCAGACTGGCAGATAATTGATGTGGGGTGCCTTTGACAAATTCAATACTATTATTCGCAATATTAGCCCGAATAGATTCAGCAATTGAAAAGGCCGTATTTTGGTCTGTCTCTGAAAAAACAACCGCAAACTCATCTCCACCAAATCGAGATAAAACACCTTTGTCTTTAATAGTGTCTTTAATTATATCCGAGATAGTTTTAATCAGTCGATTTCCCGCCTGGTGACCATAGGTATCATTGACATGTTTTAAGCGGTCGAAATCAAGCATCGTCAGGGATACTGGTTTATTATATTGTTTAGCAAAGGCAAATTCTTTTTGCAAATACTCTTCAAAATATCTATAATTATAAACCTTGGTTAATTCATCTCGTTCGGCTAACTCTCGTATCTTAGCAAATAACCTTACTTTTTCAAGTGTTTCTGAGATTTGATTGGCAATAATCGTTAATAATCTTCTTTGTAATGGACTAAATGCATCTTCATTAAAACTGTTGAGTGCTATAAGTCCAATTATTTCATCTCGATGAGTTAAAGTGGCCATAAGTGTAGATTGAAACCGCTCTATTCCTACCCAGAATAACTCGGATGAGGTTCCTTCAGCTGTATGGTAGATTATTTTAAATTCTTTTTGGGGATATATCTCCGTCCATTTTTTCTCCACTCTGTTTTTGACATCCTGGATACACTCCGCATTTATAAAGCAAACTTGTTTTATCTCACTGATGATACGGTTATCATCTACAAGCAAATATGTTCCGGCATGATAATTAAAAAACGGTTGAATCTTATCCAATACCCAGCCAAGTATCTCCTGGGGCATCTTCATTAAAGGAATCTCACGAGAAATACTGTATAATATCCCTAATTCTTCTGTTTGTGCTTCTAATTCTTCCTTTTCTTTGATTAATTCCTCCTTTTCTTTTTCTAATCGCTCTTTTTCTTTAATGAGAGTGTCTGTTTTCTTTGCCTTTTCTTCTAAGTTGGTCTTTTCTTTCGCCAGGAATATTTTTTCCTTTTCTAATACTTCTATTTCTTTTAATAATTTTTCTCTATCTTCTTCTTCTTCTGATACCTTTAGTTTTTCTTTCAGAAGCTCTTGTTTCACTCTAATTAATTCTTCTTTAACCCGTATCATTTCTTCTTTTTCTTTTAATTGGGTTTCTATATCAACCTTTTCTTTTATAAGTTCTTGTTTTGCCTCTTCTATTTCCTCCTTTTCTTTTATTTCCACTTCAATTTCTTCGGTAACCTTTTCCTTTTCCTCACTATAGTATTTCTTAGCATTTTTAACGGCAATCGCCGCATGACCACAGATTATCGAGAGTAGTTTCAAGTCTGTTTCATTAAAAGGTCTTCTTGTTTTCATATTATTAACATTGATGATACCAATTATTTCAGTGCCAATTTTTAAAGGGGCTGAAATTAGAGATTTAGTGTAGTATTTCGGGGAGCTTTTCTGGACATGAAATCGTGTATCTGCTGTTATATCACCGACCAGCAAAGGCTCACCTGTTTTAGCCACATAACCTACCACACCTTTACCAACCTGTAATTTAGTTTTGGAAATATGTTCCTCATCCAGACCAATAGCGGCTTTGATAGTTATATCCTCTTTATTATCTTCAACTATCATTAATGAGGCAATTTCAGCGTTCATTGCCCTTGCTGTCAAATTCACTATCAATGGGTAAAGTTTCTTTGGTTCTAAAGTCAACATTAGACTTCGAGATTCTTCAAAGAGTTTATAAAATTCCGAGATGGCTTCAACTTCACCTTCTTTGCTGGATAGTTGTTGAAGTTTTATCTTTGAATCTATGGCTAACTGGGTCAACATAGCAACTAATTCTACATCCAATTCTAATCCTTCAACCGTTGTGGATGGTATTTTACTCAGGCTATCGGCAAAGGATTTTGCGTCTAAATTAAACTTTTTAATTACCTGGGCATAGTGTTCATGTTTTAAACTTGCATTTACGACCTGACAGCCACCAATTACGCCAATTAATGTTGAGTTACTGATTATTGGGCAGGTAGCCCCTAAAAATCCTGCATGACAGGGAAATACCGTAGAAACCTTATTATCCTGAGCATATTGAATAGAAGCAAGCCATGTTTCCTCACATTCCTTCTTGCCTTGTGGGGTAGTATAAATCATCCGACAATGTGGTTTCCAGTGTTCTTCACGAAATACAGATTTCCCTTCATTATTAACTATCCAGGAATAAGATAACCCTATTTTATTGAGTAAAACCTCTTTGGCTACAGTCCATTCTCGACTTTCTACAAAAGTTTTTAAAATCTCATTATAATCCATTCTCTCCTCCCTCCTTTACTAATTTTGGAGTTAATTCGGCAATCCAAAATCGTAACTATTCACCGCAGAGACGCGGAGACACAGAGAAAAAATTAAAATCTATTGGCTATACGCTTAATTCCATCTCTTAGAACAGAAACATTAAAATTGATCAATAAACCTATCCTTTTATTCATC
>JBFLYA010000114.1:0-4235 GCA_040757115.1 bacterium
TATAGAGCGAGCTAAGAAACCAGAGAGGCTACCGGTAGTGATGGATAAGGCAGAAGTAAATCGTGTTTTATCAGTAATCTCAGGTACCTATGGGTTGATGGCAAAGCTCATTTATGGTTGTGGACTATGACTTATGGAATGTATCCGTTTGCGGGTTAAAGATATTGATTTTGCCCGGAATCAAGTGATTGTGCGAGATGGAAAAGGGATGAAGGATAGGGTAACTATGCTACCGGAAAGTTTAAAACCATTGCTATCAGAACATCTAAAACGGGTTAAGGCATTGCATGAACAAGACCTCAAGAATGGTGTTGGAGAGGTACATCTGCCTTTTGCACTGGAGCGAAAATATCTTAGTGTCGTGTTGAACAAATAACGCACGGAATTTGATTCTGGTAACTGGTGATTGGTAACTGGTAATTAAATACCGTTCGGCTGAGGTAATCGGTCAGTTATTGGTGGGAGAAAGGCATAAAGATTAAATTTCTCGCCAGGGCGCAAAGAACGCAAAGGAATAAATTGGATTACAGTTATTGTAAATTTTTAGTTGACTTAATTTTTATCGTATGGTATAATTAAATAAAATGGATAAAGTGTTAGTTGGAATTGTTATTGGTAGTGATTCTGACCTTACAGTGATGAGTCAAACCATTAAAATTTTAGAGGCTTTTAAAATTAAATATGAAATAGTTATTACCTCTGCCCATAAAACATTAGGAAAAACAATGGAATATGCCCAAAACGCTAAGGAAAAAGGTTTAGAGGTGTTAATTTGTGGTGCAGGGTTATCCGCGGCATTACCCGGGGTAGTAAGTTCTCAAACATTTCTGCCAGTAATTGGTGTTCCTGTTTCAAGCACACAGTCTGCCCTTGAAGGATTTGATGCGTTATATTCTATACTTCAGATGCCATCTGGTATTCCTGTAGCAACTATGTCTATTGGCGAATTGGGGGCAAAAAACGCCGCTCTTTTGACGATACGAATCTTAGCCCTAAAATATCCGACTCTTTATACCCAATTAAAGGAATATCAGAATAAACTAGCCACAGAATTAGATGAGAAAGATAAAAAATTGAATGAATTAGGATATGAAAAGTATTTAAGAGAGTAAAGGCTATTAAAATTAAAAGAGGGGAATACAACCCCCTAACCCCCTTTGTTAAGGGGGAATAAACTTGTTTTTCATCGGTTCCTTGGTCTATGGTCTGTAGTCTATTTTTAGGAGAAACGCTCATGCCCCTGTAGGGCACAAAGGAGGATGAAAATAGTAGGTAGGAGATAGAAGGTGGGAGGTAAGGAGATAAGCGTGAGGAGTGATGTTTTCTTTACTCTCTACTTTCTACTTCCTTATTTTCAGGAGAACATATGGCGTGTATATTTTGTAAAATCATCAACGGCGAGATACCAGCAAAAATAATTCATCAGGACGATAAAGTTATTGCCTTTGCTGATATTTCCCCGCAAGCACCAGTTCATATTTTGATTGTGCCAAAAACACATATCCCAACTATTTTGGACTTACAAGAAATAGATAAAGATTTAGTTGGACATATTTACTTGCTGGCTAAAAAATTAGCCATTGAAAATAATATTGACAAAAGTGGATTTAGAGTAGTTACAAATTGTAATAGAGATGCCGGTCAGGAAGTATTTCATATTCATTTTCACCTTTTGGGAGGTAGGAAAATGGGTGGTGTCTTAATCTAGCATAAAGGTTAAAATAGTGTATAGGGTTCTGCAAAATAGGATTTGAGGGAGACAACAAATAAATATCAAATATCAAATATCAAATATTAAATATCAAATATCAAATATTAAATATAAATATCAAAATGCAAAATTACAAATCAAATTTCAAAGAGGAAGTAACAGGGTTTCTCAAAGAGTTGGAGGAATTTAGTAATATCTTTGCTTCAAGTATTTTAACGCTGAAATGTAGTAGATAGTTGATAGTTGATAGTTGAAGGACTATAAACCATAAACTATACACTATAAACTATACACTATAAACTATAAACGAGTTTTGCATTTTGCTCTTTGGAGGAAATCCCTTTTGGACACCAAATCTGCATAGATTTCACTATTAGAGTTATTGTCAGACACTACCGGAAAATGGGATGGCCACCAGGATAGTAAAGAGTAGTCAGTAAATAGTAGTCTATTGCTCTGGTGATGATAATTTGATAGTTTAATCATCCGAAGTGAAACTCTGGTAATCAATGATGAAGTTAGCGGTGAGTGATAAAATATCTACTGTTCATTGAACATACTTTATACATATTATACATAGAAGGGAGTTGAAGAAATATGCCCGCAGGGATAAACATCCGACAGGATGAGTCTTTGGATAATGCTTTACGAAGATTTAAGCGCTCGTGCCAACAGGCAGGGATAATTACTGAAATGAAGAAACGGGAGTATTATGAAAAACCAAGCGAAAGAAGAAGAAAAATTATTGCTCGCAGAAAAAAAAGAATATAAATTTATAAGGATTTACCGGGGGATAGTATTCTCAGGATTGTTAATATTAATTCAGTTAGGGAATAATGGTGTTTTTGCCGCAGGTGATTCGTGGCCTATGTTTCAACATGACCCACAACGCTCTGCAAGAAGTAATGCTACCCAAATACACCAACCTGTCCTTAAATGGAATTATTATGTCAACAAATATATCTTTGTTCCCCCGGTAATCGACCAACAAGGAAAGATATATCTGGTAACAGAGGCAGGAGACTTACACATTGTATCTTCTTCAGGTAAAAAAGAAAAGATTATTTCCATTGGTGTTGAAATTGACTCAACACCCGCTATCTCAAAACAAGGTAATATTTATGTTGGTGTAAGTGATGGTCATATCCTGTGTTTTAATTCAAATTATGAAACTCAATGGGTGTACCCAACTCATAGTAAAATTAAAACATCCGCCATCGCAGTTAGTGACGATGAAACCATCTTTATTGGCACGGTGGATGGAAAACTTTATGCCATAAATAAAGACGGAAGCCTCAGATGGAAATATGACACAGAAAGCATCATTCAGTCTTCGCCTGCTATTAGTCAGGATGGGATAATCTATATTGGAACTAATGATGGTAATTTGCACGCAATTGCTCCTGACGGAACTTTTATCTTTAAAAAAGATGTCAAAAAATCTATCTTTTCATCACCCACAATTGATTCCGCAGGAAATGTTTATATTGGCTCTTCGGATAAAACATTATCAATTATAAGTAAAGATGGAAGCATGAATTCTATCCCACTTAATTCAACTGTTTATTCTTCACCAGTGGTATCTAAAGATGGCTCGATTTATATTGGGACAGAAGAAGGACTTTATGGAATTACTCCAAAAGGTGTCTGGACCACAAAAATAGGTCGGATTTTTAATTGTACACCAGTTATTACCTCAAATGGAACGATTTATATTGCTACTTTTGACGGTAATATCTATGCGATTGAACCAGAAAAAGGTGAAATACTCTGGAGTTATAAAATAGGTTTGGGACCTACATCTTTAGCCATAGACCAGGAAGGAACAATATATGTTGGTAGCCGTGATAGAAATTTATATGCAATTACCTCGCAAATTACTCCTATTGCTCAAAAGCCAAAAATTCCTACCCCTCAGGCGAAAGAAGAAGTAGTAGTAAAAGAGGTAAAAATTATTCCCCCTGTTTCACCAACTAATCTGATTGCAACATCAGTATCTCAAAGCGAAATAAGAATTACCTGGCAAGATAACGCCGATAATGAAATTGGATATAGAGTTTATCGTAAATTAGAAGACGAGCCAAAATGGACATTAATAAAAGAATTACCCGCTAACTCGACCTCATTTTTAGACCCGGACCTTCAAGCAGAAACCACTTATTTCTATCGAGTTGTGGCTTATAATAAAATGGGTTTTTCTCAATATTCAGTTGAATCCTCTACAACGACTAAACCTTTATTACCAACACCAACTCCGCAACCTCTAACTGAAGTAGAAGTAACTCCAGCCCCAGTTCAACCTGTGCCACCATCACAACCTCCAGTTGAGATAAAGATACCGCCAATCTTAATTCAACCTGAACCATTACCTCCACAAATTCCTCCTGTTGTTCCTGCTCCTGTGGTTGTTGTTCCTACTCCACCTATCATTCCGAAACCCACTGTTACTCCTGAACCATTACCTCCACAAATTCCTCCTGTTGTTCCTGCTCCTGTGGTTGTTGTTCCTACTCCACCTATCATT
>JBFLYA010000114.1:4335-12615 GCA_040757115.1 bacterium
TCCTGTGGTTGTTGTTCCTACTCCACCTATCATTCCGAAACCCACTGTTACTCCTGAACCATTACCTCCACAAATTCCTCCTGTTGTTCCTGCTCCTGTGGTTGTTGTTCCTACTCCACCTATCATTCCGAAACCCACTGTTACTCCTGAACCATTACCTCCACAAATTCCTCCTGTTGTTCCTGCTCCTGTGGTTGTTGTTCCTACTCCACCTATCATTGCGAAACCTACGGTCATTCCTGTTCCACCTGTCGTTCCGAAGCCCGCTGTTACTCCTGTTCCACCTGCCGCTCCGACAAACCTGCAACTTGAGCCTGTTTCAAAAGCGGCGATAAAACTCTCCTGGAGTGATAACTCAAATGACGAAGCGGGATTTAAAATAGAGCGGGCATTACTATCAAAAGAATATGTTGAAATAAAAATCCTTCCTCCAAATACCACTTCCTTCACAGATGAAAGGTTGACAAAAGATACCTTTTATTCCTATCGGATAAGGGCATACAATAAAGTGGGTAACTCAGAATATTCAAACCCAGCGGGGATAAGAACACTGGATATTGTTCCTTCAGCACCAACTAAACTAACCGGGGCATCAAATATAAGCACAGCGATAAGCCTTTCCTGGCAAGATAACTCAAATAATGAGGCAGGATTTAAGATTGAAAGAAGGGTAGAAACTGAGCCAGGTTATACAACAATCGCCATTTTGGAACAAAATACAACCTCATATCAAGATTCTGGACTGACACCTAATCTTACTTATTACTATCGAGTTCGCGCCTATAATCGGTCCGGTCATTCTGAATACTCAAATTTATTATCTGTAAAGACATTACCGGTCAGGCCATTTGTCCCAACAAACCTTAAAATTAGTTCTATATCTTCAAATCAAATAAATTTATCCTGGCAGGATAATTCAGATAATGAAACAGGATTTGAATTAGAGCGAAAAGTAGAAGAAGGAAACTATGAAAAAATAACCAACATTCCAGCAAATACAACGAGTTATGAGGATAAAAAATTAGAGCCAAATACCACTTATTATTATCGAATAATGTCTTATAATCAAGCCGGCAAATCAAGTTATTCAAATGAACAGAAGGCAACAACAAAGGATATTCCTCCCTATTCACCATCAGGATTACTGGCAAAACCTATTTCCACAACTCAAATAGACCTTTGCTGGGAGGATAATTCAAAAAATGAACAAGGATTTAAACTGGAGCGATGCAGAAAAGAACAGTCCTGGACACAAATTGCAATATTACCAGCGGATACGACTGCCTATCAGGATAAAGATTTACAACAGAATACCAGTTACTTTTATCGTCTTCGGGCTTATAATGGACTGGGAGATTCTGACTATTCCAATGAAGTAGAATGTTTGACATTAGACATTCTGCCAATCTCACCAACGAATCTTCACCTTCTAACTATATCACCTGATAAAGTAAAATTGATGTGGCAGGATAACTCAGACAATGAATCAGGCTTCAAAATAGAAAGAAGACAAAAAGATGGGGTGTATGCACAAATAGATACAGTTTCAAAAAATACAACTGAATATCAGGATAAAGGGCTTCTACCTGATATTGATTATTCATATCGGCTACGAGCATATAACCAGACAGGCAATTCTGAATACTCGAATGAGGCTATGGTGAAAATAATCCAAACTATTCCTTCCTCGCCACTGCATTTTGAGGCAAAGGCTATCTCTGAAAGTAAGATACAACTTACCTGGGAGGATAATTCAGATAATGAATCTGGATTTAAAATAGAGCGTAAAGCCTCTGATAAAAAAGAATTTGTCCAGATAGCGATTGTCCCTGCAAATATGACTTCTTATACTGATTCAAACCTTAAGCCAGATACAATTTATTACTATTATCTTCGTGCCTTTAATCAAGCAGGGGATTCTGATTACTCAAATATAGCCAGAGCCCAAACACATCCGACACCATCTCAACCTACATCTAAAATTCAATCAAGCCGGATAAGTCCCTATATCGGTGTGGAATCCCCTGATATTTCCTGGACTTATGCCATTAAAAGCAAAATTTACCGTTCTAATCCAATAATCGACACTCAGGGAAGAATTTATGTTGGGGCAGAAGATTCATATCTTTATTGTTTTTCACCTCAAGGAAAATTAATATGGAAATATCTGGTTAATGGCAAGATAAATACCTCTGTTGCCATTGGGGAAGATGGTGTCATCTATGTTGTCTCTCCAGATAAAAATCTATACGCTCTTACACCAAATGGAAGTTTAAAATGGAAATATCCGGTTAAATTTCCAGTTGAATCTTCACCTGTAATCGCTCCTAATCTGGCGATTTTTACCTTTACTTCCAATGGAAAAATATATTCTATCCATCCAGATGGAAGAATCAGATGGACAAGTGAAGTTAGTGAGGTAACTACTACCCAAACACCTATAATTGATGATAATGGTAATATTTTCATCGGTGCTGAGGGAATAAATGGCGGGTTATTTTGTCTTGATTCAAAAGGTAATATTAAATGGCAATACAATAAAGCTGGCAGTGCATTTACCTCACCTACTCTTGACTCAAATGGAAATATCTATATTGGGTTGATTAATGGTCTTTATTCTTTTACACCGCAAGGCACAGTTCGATGGAAGATTGAAAAAATAGCAACGAAATTTTCACCAGTGATAAGTGTTGATAATGTCCTTTATTGTTATGATTCACAAAAAGGTAATCTTATTGCTCTGAAAGAATCTGGACAAATTCTATGGGAATATCCTCTTGCGGCAACGGATATTTCGCCGATTATTGATTCTGCGGGAAATATTTACCCTATCTCACAGGATAATTTATCCTGTCTTTTATCTAACGGAAGGTTAAAATGGAATTATACCCTTGATTCTAAAATTAGCACTTCTCCAGCTATTGGACAGGATGGCACTATTTATGTTGGAGGGGATAGAGAATTTTATGCCATCGGGGCTGGTGATAAAAAACCATCCATTGCCCCGGGTAGTTTAACCACAAAGGTGCTTTCTTCGTCTCAAATAGACCTGGGCTGGATTGATAACTCAAAAGATGAATCAGGCTTTATTGTTGAAAGGGCAACGACAGATGGAATTTACACCCAATTAGCCACCTTACCACCTAACACAATAAATTATCAAGACACCAATCTTCCGCCGATGACAACCTATTATTATCGGATAAAGGCATTTAACCAATATGGTGATTCAGATTATTGTTCTTATGTTTATGCCACAACCTATGAATTACCTCCTTCTTTACCAACTGCGGTTTCTATTTTACCTTTAAAAACAGGTAGTAAATTACAATTAACCTGGCAAAATCCACCGGAAAAAACATTCTCACATCTTCAAATCTACCGCTCGATTGTCAAAGATAACCCAGGAAACCTTATTGCCGATGATATAAAAAAAAATACCTATCTTGATACAGGCCTGGTGAATAATTTACCATACTATTACAGATTTGTTGTCTGTGATATTTATGGTAATAAATCTATCCCTTCGATTCCATATATAGGGATAGCGGATGATATTGTTTTACCAGAGATAATAGATTATACTCCAGTAGGGGAAAATATTTCTCCAGAGACAGTTATTATACTTACCTTTAATGAAAAAATGGATAATGAATCTGTAATAGGGGCATTTTCCATTAGCCCGCCTACCACTGGCACTTTTACCTGGGAGGCAAATAAACTTATTTTTAGACCAGTGTCTGATTTATACGGCAATACAAAATATACAATCAGTGTTTCAAAACAAGCTTGCGATATTTCAGGGAATAATCTGCAAAAACCAGTCAAATGGCAATTTACGACATTTAACCCAGCACCAATAATCTGGTCTTATTCGCCGGTGGATTTATCTCCCACGATATTTGAAGGAGAGGCAATAACCTTTGAGGTATATGCCTCAGATTCTAATGATAATGTATTAAGATACAGTTGGAAATTAGATGGTGTTGAAAAATCGAAGACTAATTCCTGGACATATACACCATCTGCAACTGAAGCCGGGGTTAAAAGACTTATTTTAAGTATAACCGACGGAACATCAATGACACTCCAGAATTGGACAATAACGGTGCTCGATAGAAATATACCACCAAAATTATCTCTACCAAAACAAGAGATAATTATAAATACCAATGAATTATTGCAGTTTAATATTTCAGCTGAGGATGAAGATGGTGATTTGTTAAGATATACCACATCATCTTTACCTGAAGGAGCATATTTTTCTGAAATGACTAAAATCTTCAGCTGGCGTCCCACCAATGCCCAGAATGGAATCTACCGGATAATCTTCAAAGTAAATGATGGTAAAGGTGGCGAAGACGAAAAAGAAATCAAAATCTATGTTAATCGCCCACCAATAATAGAATAAATAATGGTAACCGTTCACCGCACAGACACAGAGACGCAGAGAAAAAATTAAAATCTATTCACCAGAGACAGAAATTTCGGTGGTGTCTTAATCTAGCATAAAGGTTAAAATAGTGTATAGGGTTCTGCAAAATAGGATTTGAGGGAGACAACAAATAAATATCAAATATCAAATATCAAATATCAAATATTAAATATCAAATATAAATATCAAAATGCAAAATTACAAATCAAATTTCAAAGAGGAAGTAGCAAGGTTTCTCAAAGAGTTGGAGGAATTTGGTAATATCTTTGCTTCAAGTATTTTAACGCTGAAAGGAAAGAGATAATTTTACATTTTGATATGTAATTTTTATATTTGCTTTTTGCATTTTGCTCTTTGGAGGAAATCCCTTTTGGACACCAAATCTGCATAGATTTCACTATTAGAGTTATTTTCAGACACCACCGAAATTTCGGGACGGTTCACTTTTATTTGGAATCTTGCGGTTAGAAAATGAAGTTAAACTTTCTGTGAACGCTTACAAGTAACATTTGAAAGAAATCATAGGAAAAACGATAAAAGGAACCGTCCCCCCAAAAAAAAAGATATTTTCCTCTCTGTTTCTCTGCGTCTCTGCGGTAAAGAATTACCTGAATGCTTACAAAACCAAAAAGAGGAATGAAAAATGATGTTCAAAACTATATTTTCCAAAAACATTATTCTGACAATAATCATTTTTTTTATCCTTTTGGGTTTGTCCATTTACCAATTTGGTTTGAGCCTTTCTTTGCAACAATTCATTAATGGTATTCAAAAAGGGAGTATGTATGCCCTCATTGCCCTGGGATATACTATGGTTTATGGAATTATCAAGTTGATTAACTTTGCCCACGGCGATATTTTTATGGTTGGTGTATATCTGGCGTGTTTCTCTGGGAATTTTTTATTTAATCAAAATATCCCCTATTCATTTTTTATAGCGATGATTGTGGCAATGGTGGGTTGTATGTTATTGGGTATTTTTATCCAGAAGATTGCATATCAACCACTTCGAGATAAACCAAGATTAACCATGCTCATTACGGCTATTGGTGTTTCTTTATTTTTAGAGAATTTTTTGGCACTTGCCCCACAGTCTGTTCCTTCGCCATTAAAATTTATTGTCTTTGGTCCTCAATTTCGGAAGTTCCCACCACTGATTGAAGAAAAAACCATCCAGATATGTGGTATTATCTTCAATAATATCAAACTTATTGACCTGTGGATTGCCATTCTTATGATGATTATTTTGCAATATATTGTCAAATACACAATGATTGGCAAGGCAATGCGTGCCACCGCATTCAACAAGGATGTTGCTCAACTTATGGGCATAAATATCAACTATGTCATTATGGTCACATTTGCTTTAGGTTCAGGATTAGCCGGGATAGCCGGGATACTTTATGGTTTGACTTATGGTGTTCTTCAATCTCCATATCTTGGTTTGTGGCCTGGTATTGCCGCCTTTGTAGCCGCAGTCGTCGGAGGAATAGGTAATATCCCGGGGGCAATGTTAGGTGGATTTCTGATGGGAATTGTCGAGACTATGGCTCTATCTATCAATTCTAATTTAGGCTATGTGGCTACTTTCTTCCTGCTTGTTCTGGTGCTTCTTTTTAAACCAACAGGATTATTAGGAAAACCATTTGTGCAAAAGATATAGCTTTCAGGCAAGGGGAAAGGAAGTTTCACGCCAAGCACGCAAAGAACGCAAAGGGAAATAAGGGGAAAAATTACCTTTGCGCCTTTGCGTGAAAAAACTATTTTCAGGAAAATGTAGTTTTGTAAATCAATCAATTACAATAAGTTACGAACATTTTCAGGAGAAGTATGGGACGCAGATAAACGCAGATTTTCAGGATTTTTAAATATACATCCTGATAATCTGCGAAAATCTGCGTCCCATAACCTATTTTCAGGAGAAAAATGAAAAAATATAATTATAACTACCTTTACTTAATTCTAATATTTGCCAGTATGACCGTCTGGATACTTGGAGATAAAGGAATAATTACCACCTATTATATTCAGATATTCATCCTTATTTGTATTAATATCATCCTCACGACTTCCCTGAATTTGATTAATGGTTTTTGTGGTCAACTTTCCATTGGCCACGCTGGTTTTATGGCTATTGGGGCTTATTCAGCCTCTTTATTTACTACCATTATTCCCAAAGCATATCTTTACTCCTTTTCCAACCTCAATCCAATATCTCAATGGGCAATATTTTTACTATCTTTAGTCATCGCCGGGTTTATGGCTGGCTTAGTCGCATATTTTATTGGTTTACCGCTTTTAAGACTTCGGGGTGATTACTTAGCCATTGGCACATTAGCCTTTGGTGAAGTAATTCGTGGTGTAGCCAAACTAAGTGATGAAATAGGCACATTCTTCAACGATATTGGACTTAAAAATTTAGGTGAACTAATTATTGGGATAAATGGTCCAAGGGGTTTAGGTGGTATCCCTCATTTAACCAATATCTTCTGGGTAGTTAGTTTGACTATTATCATCATATTTATCATTGACCGATTAGTTCATTCAAGTTATGGTCGGGCATGGGTGAGTATTCGAGAAGATGAAATATCAGCAGAAATGATGGGGATTAATACCGCCAGATATAAACTATTAGCCTTTAGTTTAGCGGGTTTTTTTGCCGGGATAGGTGGTGGACTTTATGCCCATATCTTAATGTTTATTCATCCAGATAACTTTTGCTTCATCAAATCTGTTGAATATTTAGTCTATCTTTATCTTGGTGGAATGAGTAGTATTCTTGGGTCGGTTATTAGTGCGGCAGGGATTACATTTCTGCTTGAATTTATGAGAATTATTGGATTTCAAGAGTGGCGACTGGTGATATACCCACTTATTCTTATTATCCTGATGCTCACAAAACCAGAAGGATTCTTTAAAAAAGACCTATAAAAGGTGGGAAAAAATGCTATTAAGGATAAATCAGTTACATAAATCATTTGGTGGACTGATGGCGGTAAAGGATTTTAATCTTGAGGTTAAACAAGGGGAGATACTTTCAATCATTGGTCCCAATGGCGCAGGGAAAACCACTATTTTTAATCTTATCAGTGGCTTTTATACCCCGGATAACGGTGAGATTATCTTTGAAAATCAAAACATCTGTGGTCTTGCACCTTTTATTATTGCGGCAAAAGGGATTTCAAGAACATTTCAGAATATTAGATTATTTGAAGGATTAACGGTGATGGATAATATTCGAATTGCCTTTCACTTTCAGCGAAATTACAAGTTGCATGATACAGTTATTCATAACAAAAAATATCGAGAACAAGAAAAACATATCGCAGAATTTAGTCTTTATCTTCTTAAGGTTTTTCAAATGGAGGATAGAAAAGGTGAACTGGCTGGCAATCTTCCTTATGGTCAACAACGACAGTTAGAGATTATTCGGGCATTAGCCACCGGGGCAAGACTTCTGCTTTTAGATGAACCAACCGCAGGTATGAATCATTCTGAACAAGAAGAGGCAATAAAACTTATTCGACGCATACGCGATGAATTTCATCTTACTATCCTTTTGATTGAACATCAAATGAATGTGGTGATGAACATTTCAGAACGAATTGTGGTGATGAATTTTGGCGAGATTATTGCCATGGGTAGTCCATATGAAATTCAACACAACTCAAAGGTAATTGAGGCATATTTAGGAGAAACGCCCATGAGTCTGCGACTTACAAAGTCTTATGGTGAAATGTCAAGTAAAAAATTAAGTTTTTTTAAAAATATTTTTCTTGACTTATATCCCTAAAAAGGCACAAAAATAGTATGTTCGGATACAAGTGAATTTTTTAAATATCCAA
>JBFLYA010000115.1 GCA_040757115.1 bacterium
ATTCAATTAAAAGTTAGTCAGGATGAAATGGGTTTGATAAAGGTCAATCTGCCAGCAGGGGAAAATTACATTGTGAAGTTAAAATATGAAGATGGACTGATGGAACAAATTGGCTGGATTATCACCAGTTTATCCTTGGTGAGTGTTTTTCTACTAATAGGAATTTGCTTTTTGCACATTCTGAAGATATTATAGTATAAATTTTTCCTGAGTCAACAAAAAAATTTCGTAACCGTCAGGTAGTCCTTTACCGCAGAGACGCAGAGGAACAGAGAAGATATGGAAATAAATCAGATAACAGAAAAGATTATTGGTGCAGCCATTGAAATACTTATGACCTGCTTGCCGACTGTTCAGCAGGCAAGCCAGATTTGTTAATCCATCCCTGATTTTCATCAGGGCAAGTTTAATGTTGTTGTACTCAAGAGCTTGCACTGATGAAAATCAGGGATGTTAAGCGTATCGTCCATAAATTTTAATTTTCTTCTCTGCGTCTCTGTGTCTCTGCGGTGAACGGTTACTAAAATTCAACCTTGACAGGTGCAAGATTAATAATGTATAATAGGGGAAAATGAAAATCTTGATTATTCAAACAGCATTTATTGGAGATGTGATTTTAGGGACACCACTTTTGCAGACCATTGCCACGGCAGGAAGTATGGAGCACAAAGCACGAAACACGGAGCAGAAAGCAGGAAACAAAGAATTATCTATTATAACTACACCGCAAGGGAAAGAGATTTTAGATGGAAATCCTTATCTTAATCAGATAATTGTCTATGATAAAAAGGGACAAGATAGGGGCTTTTTTAAATTCCTGGAAATGGTAAAAAAGATTAAAAGGGAAAAATTCGATATTGCGGTCATTCCACATCGTTCACTGCGAAGCAGTTTGTTGGCTTATTTAGCTAAAATACCTGAAAGAATTGGATTTAACACAAGTGCTGGCTTTTTCTTGTTGACGAGAAAAGTCCCATATTTAAGAAATAAGCATGAAGTAGAGCGGAATTTAGAGTTAGCCTCCACAGGATTGGGAATTAAGGCAATTGAGCAAAATTTAAGTATTTTTTTATCGGAGAAAGAAAAGAATTTTGCCAGAAGATTCCTTGAGGAAAACAATGTTGGAGATGACTTTTTAATCGGGTTTGCCCCGGGGTCTATCTGGCAAACTAAACAATGGTTGACTTCAGGTTATGCCCGGGTGGGTGATGAATTAAGCAAAAACTACAAGGCGAAAATTATTATCTTTGGAAGTAAGGCGGACGCAGAAATAGCTGAAAAAATAAGCAAACAGATGAAAATTACACCAATTATTGCCGCTGGTAAAACAAATCTTAAAGAATTATCTGCCTTAATTTCAAAATGTCATCTATTCGTTACGAATGATACCGCGCCAATGCATATTGCGATGGCTTTTAAGATACCGACGGTGGCGATATTTGGTCCAACAACCCTGGATATTGGTTTTGGACCTTATGGTGAGAATTTTGTCGTGGTGGAGCGTTCAGGACTTGCCTGCCGACCTTGTAGTTTGCATGGTCCCCGTCAATGCCCGAAAAAACACTTTGCCTGTATGAATGAAATATCACCGCAAGAAGTCATCTCGGCTTGCCAAAAACTTGTTTAATTGTAATTATTAAAGGTTCTATACACGATAACCTTTTCATCTTCATAAAAAGGCTTTTTAAATAAATTATGCATAGAACTAAGAAAGTTATCCATATCTTCTTTCTTTGAAAAAATCTGGCATATTGACTGAGTGTTAGAATCCAGTACCAATTTTATAACTGGATTTAAAGCAAACGGAATTAATCCTCTCAGAAATTTTTCCTGCCTTGATTTAGGTGAAAAAGGCTTGAATCTTTCATTAAAAAACATTTCTTTATGAATTATAATATATTTAATATTATATTCCTTTAAAATTTTTATACAATCTGCCTGTTTTATCTGTGTAATTTTTGTATTAATCTCAGAGGGATTTGTAAATATATTGATAAACCGAGTGTTGTAAATAAATTCTCTAACACCAGGAGATGGATGATTAATATATCCCCCTATTATCTTCTTTTGATGGATGGTTTGAAAATACATATTCAGACCTTGAACATAATTGTCTCCGTCATGAATCATTGTTTTAAAAGGGAGTTCGAGAACCGCATAATCTCCTTTTTCTTTTCCTAAATAGGCAAAAATTGGTGATGGAGTAAATTTAGAAGCAGGTAAAGGTATAATTAAATATTCTAAGCATATTAACAAGGATATAATAGTTAATACCATAATAGCGTATTTTCCCCTGGAAAAATATTTGCATGTATATCCTGATAATACTGCTAAACACAACATTATCATTACCATATATCGCCATGGAGCTCGCATAAGACTCAATACAGGTAACTTATGTAATATTAACATCGGCAGAGGTATGTTATCATATATCTTTCCTAAAAAGACAGGATGAGGGCCCACAGAGAGGATAAAGAAAACAAAAATTATTACTATCCAGAATATTGCAATATACCTTTTCATTTTAAATAGAGAAGATGCGGCTAAAACTATGACTATATATCCATAAAATACAAACCAGCAGACAGAGAGAAAAGGAGAAAAACTAAATCCATACAAACTTGTTTGCATAGGAATCTGCCGTAAAGGCTTAAAGGTGATAAAACCTTTAAGTATTGGATATGCAAATGGGAAGATTAATATTCCAAAGGTAATTATCATAAAAAGGGATTGCTTGATAAAATTTAGACAAAGGATTTTTTCACGCTCAAATATTAAGAAATACAGGATAAATATGATGATAAAAAGAAAAGCAAACACCATATAATACCAGGATGATAAAGATATCAAGGTTAAAAAAATCCCTCCGGAAATTGCATTTTTTGTTCTGTTTCCCTCAAACATCTTTAATAAATAGAGGCAAAAGAAAGGAAACCATTCAATACTTAAAGGGTCTAACACACCATAGTGGAGTAAATGATACGGACAGAAGGCATAGATAATACCCGAAATGAATGCAGAAGGTCTATGGTCAGTAAGGTGTTTTACTAATAGATAGGTTCCAAATCCACTTACAACAACCGAAAATAAGAAAAGCAGATTATATACAGCTATTCTTCCCATAATTAGTTGTAATGGAATACCTAATAATAGCTTATCCCAGGCGAATTGCTGAAGACTTAAAGTAGTACCTGTGGGATAAAAAATTTCTGATGTAAAAAATGGTGTAGTATGTAATTCAAGTAAGGCTTTCTTTACCCACCATAGATTCCATAAGGTTAGTCCGAAGTCTCCAGTAGGGAATGCAAAAGGGGTATTAATTTTAAAGGCTATTGGGTAAGTAAATATGATAGTTAAGATAATATACCCAAAGAGAATGAGTCCATAGTTTCTCCATAAATTTTTCATTTTAGCACCTTCCTATATAATCATATCCAGGTCAGAATCACCGAGGGTAAGAAACCAATTTTTGGGTTCTCTTAAAAACTCCATCGGCACATCGGGAATTATAGACCGGCCAATATATCTATAGACCGTAGAGCCCTTTCTCACAAAAAAGCCACATTTTTTAAGGGTCTTTAAATAGAAGGCATTTTTAGGCTCTAAACAACAGATAGAATTTACCTTTTGTTCTTTAAAATATTTTGTTGCCCGCCAGATAAGACTCTCAAATCCTTCTTTCTCTGCTAAAAAGTCAACTATGTAACCTGTATTTTGATAGACTCGTAAGACAATATATCCTGATATCTCCTTTTTCTTTTCGGCTAAAAAGATAGTATATTGGACATCCGGACATCTAACAAACCGCCAATTTAAATACTTCATATCACGGATAGAGATGGCATTAAAGTTTTTAGAGATACGATTCCAGAAGTCGTCTATTCGGGAGTTAAAGGACGAAATTTGAGTAAGAGTTATCAGTGGGGATTTTTTGGGTTTAAAGATAAGATCAGAAAGAAGATTTAAAGGAAGAGTAATGAATTTAGGTATTAATTTGTTTTTAACAAATTTAGTCACGGTGTTTTCCAGATTAACAGATTTTTTCATTAATGGATTAAAAGATATATGGACATCGAAACCAGCTATTCTTTTCCAAAGTAAATAAGCGGGTTCCGTTGGGAAACCAATATTTAAAGGATTTTCCTCATAAGCCTTTTTGATTAACAAATGCCCTCTGCCACGATATTTAGGATGGGTCATATGGTCAACTAACCAATATGCCTGGTAGGTTTTTGTGTTAATTAACACTTTGGTAGATATGCCACAGATAAATCCGGCTAATTGGCCTTTATATTCTAATATCCGAATAAAAGGACCTTCTTTGGGGTTATTGGGATTATCCTCAAATTTCCAGTCCCATCTTTTTCTACACACTTGGGCAATCTCTTTGCCCCATACTTCCTCATATAATTTAAAAAGCAATTCTTTATCTTCCTTTGTGTATTTTCTTACAGACCATAGTTTTTCCATTTTTATTGCCTGAATTTATACAGGAATTTTAACCTTTTTTATTCCCCTTTTTGTAATTTTTAAACCTGTATGTAATTCAATTACATCTCTGATACCTTGTAAAGTTCTTTTTAAATTTCCGTCTGAATAATATTTGATTTTTCGATGCCATTGAATTAATTTTTTTAAATCCGTTTCGCAAGTATAATAAGGTGCAAGTTTATCAGAAAGCCAGAAACTATCATCCATAAAATTATATTTTTTTGCCCTTTCGTATAAGCCGGTCCCAGGAAAGACCATCGCAATCTGTAATTGAATAATATCCGGTCGAGTTTCTTGCAGAAGTTTTATTGTTTCATTTATACTCTGTTTATTTTCGCCTGGATTTCCCACCATTAAAAAGGCACCTGTAGTAATTCCAATTTTCTTTGTAAATTTCAAGACATTAACCATTTCATCTCTTGAGGGTATTTTTTGAGTAACATTCTTCAGAACATCTGTCGAACCTGATTCAATTCCAAAACCAATAAATCTACATCCTGCCTCATAGGCTATCTTTAGCATCTCCTCAGATACAAATTTTACACCTGTTTGAAATCCCCAGAATAATATATTAAGTTTTTTCTCTATGAGCATTTTAGAAAGCTCAATAACCCTTTTTTGGTCAACAGAAAAGATATCATCTATAAAAGCAAAGGTATTACAATTATAGTCATTATATAGCCACTCAATCTCTTTCATAATACTTGAAGCCGACCGTGCCCGCCATTTACTTCGCCAGATTTTGTTCACCGAGCAAAACTCACATCTAAAAGGGCATCCGCGTGAGGTTATAAGATAACCGGTTCGCAAGTCTTTATAATTTATTCCATTAATCTCAGCTATCTCACGAAGTAAATATCCTCCGGTGTACATATTAAAATCCATAAAATGGAAAGCAGGAAATGGGAGTGAATCAAGGTCACTAATAGATTCTCGCTCCTCAGTAGTAATCACCTTTTGGTTATGGAGATAGGCAATACCTTTAATCTTTCCTATTTCTCCCTGATTTTGCCAGGTATTTACCAATTCCCGCATAGTATCTTCTCCCTCTCCTATTATTACTCCATCCACCGGGAAATTGGTAAGAATCTGTTCATACATTAATGTTGCATGTGGACCACCTAAAATAACCTTAATATTTTTATCTATTGCTTTAACCAGGTATATTAATTTAAATAGGCTACCCCGTTGGTCTGACAGCGTCGTAATTCCTACAATTTGAGGACAAAAATCTCTGATTTGTCTTTCCAACTGTTGCCAATTATATTGATATGCATCAATAATCTTTATCTCATGGCCATCTTTCTCTAATACCGCGCCAATAGAGAAAAGTCCAATAGGTGCAAAGGCAGATTCTACTGGCTCATCTTCTAAATATCTTGAATATGCAGATGGATGAAATAGAGGTGGATTTATTAATAGAAGTCTCATCGTTAATAACTCCATTAAAACGAAACTGAGGTAATCCGTTTCTAATGCTTTTCCTCTTTGCACTCCCTGGTTTCGTCACCGTTCACCGCAGAGACGCAGAGAAAAAATTAAAAACTATTTACCACATGCTTCATTCCATCACGGATTTTCATCAGAGCAAGCTTTTGAAAACCGACATATCATGATTGATTAACAAATTTGGTTTTGAGGGCCTATGTAGGACAATGATTGCCTCAATAATCTTTTCTGTTGTCTGATTTATTTCAATCTCTTCTCTGTTCCTCTGCGTCTCTGCGGTAAATTACCACCTGAACGGTTACCTGGTTTCTTTCATAGTTTGAGACGACCATATCCTTAGACTTAACCATCTCTTTATAAATTCAATATCCTCAGAAGTAATTATACCTATCTTAAATATCAAAATAATATAAACCGATATAAACACTAATCCTGCCATTAAAAGAGTGAATAAATCTGGATAGTTAAAAATGGTAATAGGATAAATTAAGAGACCACAACCTGAAGCAACTATAAAGATATTAATAAGATTTCTCCAGGGAAGAATACCGTCAAATGGAATTTTTAATGAGTGTTTTATGATAAAAAAATAAAAGAATATAGTGAGATATGCAGATAACAAGATACCGATTGCCGGACCTATAAAACCCATAATCTGAACGAACAAAAGATTAAGGATAACATTTGAGATAAAAAATAGGGCGGCACCGGCAAAGATAGGTTTAGTTTGACCTATCCCCTCAAGAACCTCACCATAAAGAAGCATTCTTACCGGCAGTGCACATAAATAAATTCTAAAGATATTGGTGCTTTCGATGTAATTTTTTGTGAACAGCAAAGTTATAATTTCCTCACCCATTGTAAATAAAAATACAAATATCGGTAGTATAATTAGGGCTATTTTGCTTATATATTTATGCCAGAGTTGAATCAATTCTTCCTTCCGAGATTGGTGATGCAGTTCACTAAATTTTGGCATTAAGACATTTCCTGCTGGCAAAAATAGCATCTCGACCAATGCTACCTTAGATGTCCCAACCGCATAGATAGCATACCTTTGAACCGAGAAGAATATAGAAATTACAATCTTATCGACCATTACCCCTAATCCGCCCACAATCTCAGCCAAACCTCGTGGGAGAGTATATTTCAATTGGGAACGGAGTAATTGAGGATTCCAATTAAATTCCCATCCCTTCATTAAATATACGGTGTAGAAAAGCATTAAACCGCAGGAAATACTGCCAAATACTACCATCCAGTTAATTAGCCCGGCTAATCCATAACCTAAAAATAAAGGAATGATAACTATAAATGCAATGATAGTGTTTACTATCGATAAACCAGCAGATAATTTTTGTCTATCTACCGCAAGTAATAAATAGTTAAAATATGCCGCCGGGAAAGTAAAAAATAGATATATGCTCAGTATCTTTAGTAACTTTGATAAATCAGGGTTATTAAAGTAATCTCCGATATTTTTAGAAAGACACCAGAGGATACAAGAAGAAGTCAATCCCAACAGTGATAAAATGATAATTGATTGAATGACAAATCCTGCTCGTTCAATTTTTACTCTCGGAATAAAATAAGCGATACTTCGTGGAATACCTAATGAGAAAATAACTGTAACTATTGTCGAAATAAGCATTATCTGTTTATAAGTGCCGTAGTCAGATATAGATAATATTCTGACAAGTATCATACTCAGAACTAATCCAGATACTCCACTAATAACATTGGATAAGACAACTATCGCGACTTTATCTGAAAGAGAAAATTTTGCCATTTGCTTTGATTAATATAACATATAACGATAAGAAAGTCAAGGGTTTATTTTTGTAACAGAAATTCTCGGTGAAAAATTAGATAGAGACTCATTATTCCTTATTTTCCTCTCAAAATCTTTACGAAAAATTTTTTTCTCTATCTCTCCTCAACATAGGTGAATTCAGTTTCTAAAAATTCACCGAGAATTGCTGTTTTTGTAACCGTTCAGGATATAGCCACAGAGTCACAGAGAACACAGAGGGAATATATAACCACGAATGAACACAAATACAAAAAGATTTGTAGTGCGCGGCTAAAGCCTCGTATGTGTTTAGCGTATTTATGCATTGGATACAAACCTGAAAGGTTTGAATTTTACATAACCGTAGGTGAAACCTACGGAAATGGACATCTACGATGTCTCTCAACCCTGAAAGGGTTGAATTTTAAACGAGGGATAAAATTCGACCCTTTCAGGGTCGCAGAGTGCATGTATGTGTTTCTTCCGTAGATTGCATCTACGGTTATGTGAAGTTTGACGCTTTCAGCGTCGGGGAAAAATATCGTCACGCTAAACACATACAAAGCCTCGCACTACAAATCTTTTCGACCTGTGCGGTTAAATGTAAAATGGATAATGTAAAATGAGAAATGTAAAATGAAAATGTATAACTGAAAGGTAACGAGTCTTGCGAAGTACTAAAATTTCCCATTTTTCATTTCCTATTTTACATTTATTTTTCCTTTGCGTCTGGGCGATGAATTAGTCTAATCGCACAGGTGGAATCTTTTTATTATTTGTGTTCATTCGTGCTTATATATTCCCTCTGTGTTCTCTGTGACTCTGTGGCTATATCCCTGAACGGTTACAAAAATTCCCGAACCCCGATTTTCAGGAAAAATTGCTGTCTGCCAATAAAAACTTTATTTTATAAGCACTTAAGTAAAAAAATAAGTAAAAGATAAAAAAAGATAAAAAAAGATAAAAAAAGACTTGACAAATTTCTTAAAATATGTTATATTATAATTGCTCACTTCTCCTTCGCCCAATGCCGTCTTGTGGAGCTTAAATGTGCACATTGAGTACGGCATTGGGTAAAATAATATTTATGCCTGCCTATCGTGAGATTTTCCATTAAATATTCACCCCAGGAGGGATATTTATATATTAAATTCGAATAAGGAGATGAATTAAAGATGGAATTGAAATGTTATTGTTGTCAATCTTATATTGACGGACAAGATTATTTAGAAGTAGTCTTTAAAGGGACAATAATTGGTTACATCTGTAAAAGATGTAAAGAAAATTAATGAAGAGGTGAGATTAATGAAAAGGAAATTTGAAATAGCACCGGTAGAAGGAAGTAAAAATTTAGTAGAGGTTACCTTTAAGCAAGGTTTTAATCTCCAAATAGATAAGAAAAAGAAAGTTTTGGTAAAATTTGTGATGATAATAATGCACTATGCCGGCGGTGCGGCGACATTTTTTACCCCAATGTTAAATTTTACCGACAGAGCTTTCCACAACATAAAAACACGTTTCCACGAAGTAGGCTCTAAATCACTATTTCATGGGAACCATTATAAACAAAACGCTCGCAAAATCTCAGATGCTCATATTGGGAAAATTCTAACTTTAATTGTTCAAAATCCCACAGTTCCTAATCGAGTAATTGCCGAGGAATTTAATGCACTGGGAGAATTACAAATAAGTTTTAGAAGTGTAGAAAGACTCCGTAATCTCTATAAATTAAAGAAGAAGAAAAAAGGATTATGAAATAAGAAAAGGTTTCATATCGCAAAAAGTTTAGATTATTCGAGACAGAAGGGTATCGGGATTTTAAATTATCGATAAAAATTCGAATGGGAGAAAAAATGAAGGCAAAAGAAGATATTTTTCTCCTCACCGTAGAGGAAGTAGCAGATATTCTTCGTGTCCAACCATTAGCCGTCTTTAAGAGATTGTATGGGAAGGAGCTCCGCGCAATTAAATTAGGCTGTAAAACAGTTCGATTCAGGAAGAGTGAGCCGTATCGATATATTAATTGGAAAGAAAGCCAAAATTTTTATGTCAAAGGGAAGAAATTTGAAAATATAGGAGATGTGAACAATACAGTTGACTGCCTTAAGAATGCCACCAGTATATATCCCCTGAATAAATCTGCTCACCTTGAATTAGGCAAAATTTATTATAAAAATATAAAAGAAGACCAAACATATTATGAACTGGCTAAACAAAGATTTGAAAAAGGACTAAAAATTGATTTTGAAGATAGAGATATACATTTATATTTGGGGAAAATGGGGATAACTCCCCAGGAATTAAATTCTCACAATTCAAATTCCATTGAAGAAGAACTATTAACGATAAAGGAATTATCTGAGATATTTAGAGTTCAGTACTTGAAGGCTTACGAAATGGTTATAAACAATGAAATTAGAGGAATACATATTGGTAGATGGAAAATCAGAAGAACAGAAATCGAAAGATATCTTGAGCAACAAGAGAGTGAGTTGGTTTATAAATGGGCGATAGAAGAAAAAGAACTTGGAAATATAGATAATGCTATGGAATATTTTAAAGAAACAACGCGGATTTATCCATTCCATAGAGATGCTCATCTCCAACTTGCAGAAATCTATTGCGAAAAAATGAAATCTGATAAAATTTACCTGTTATGGGCACTGAAGAGACTTGAGAAAGCATTTAAAATTGATCCTGAAAGATTGGAAATTCAAGAAAAGATAAAAGAATTAGAAAAATTAAAAAATTAGCAATTTTTCGACCTGTGCAATTAGAAATAAAAGGATAATTGATTAAACAGATTACATTTTTTATTGTAAGCGGATTGAACGGATTGAACGGATTTTTTTTATTTCTTTTTCCGTTAAATCCGCTTACTAAATCCACCCGCTTACTATTAAAAATCTGCTTCCTTAATTTTCTACCTGCACAGGTCGCAATTTTTTTAACTATCACTAACTTTCTAACCCAACTTCATAGCGGTTTCTTAACCATAACCTTTTATCCAAAAAGGCTTCTTGTCCCACCACCGCCTTCTTTTTATCTCACTTGTGGGTATAAAAGCTCGGGCTACCAATTCCCCTCATTTCACTGACACATTGCAGTAATCTACATTTTTTTCTTGACAGAAATATCCTTTTACCGTATAATAATATTAAACAAATAAATTTAATAGAAAGGGGGATTAACATTGAAGATAGGAGTGTTAACTGGTGGTGGAGACTGTCCGGGACTTAATCCGGCGATTAGAGGGATAGTCTTAAGGGCAATAGATTTAGGATATGAGGTTATTGGCATTAAAGATGGCTGGAAAGGAATGGTTAATGGTGAGACACAGTCTCTTAATATAAACGATGTTGAGGGAATAATTTCAAAAGGGGGAACAATACTTGGCACCTCGCGAACTAACCCTTTTAAAAAGGAAGGGGATAAAGAGAAGGTTTTAGAAAATATTAAAAAATTAGGATTAGATTGTATCATTGCCATTGGTGGTGAGGATACTCTGGGTGTTGCAGAGAAATTCTATCAATCAGGGGTAAAAGTAGTTGGAGTCCCTAAAACTATGGATAATGACCTGTCATGCACTGATTATACCTTTGGTTTTGATAGTGCGGTAACCGTAGCCGTAGATGCCTTAGAACGATTGCGGGATACCGCACAGTCACATCGGAGAGTGATGGTTTTAGAAGTAATGGGTAGATATGCTGGTTGGGTATCTCTTTTTACAGGTATTGCCGGTGGGGCAGATTGGATATTGATTCCAGAAATTCCGGTTGACCTGGATAAAATGTGTGACCATTTAAAGAAACTACGGCAACGAGGAAAACCTTATGCCGTCATTGTTACCTCTGAAGCCGTCGAATTACCAGGAATGGCTGAACAGGAGCAGGAAAAGGATGCCTTTGGGCATATTATTCTTAAAGAAAAAGGTGTTGGAGAAAGAGTGGCGGAAGAGATTAAAAAGCGAACCGGGTTTGAAACAAGGGCGGCAGTCATTGGACATATCCAACGCGGTGGGGCTCCAACGGTCTTTGACCGAATGTTAGGCATTCGTGTCGGAGTAAAGGCGGTAGATTTAATCGCTAACCAGCAATTTGGACAGATGGTCTGCTTAAAAGGAAATGAAATACAATCTGCTCCTTTAAAAGAGGCAGTCGCAGAACTTAAAATGGTTACCCAACAATGGTGGAATTTAGCTCAAATACTCTTTAAGTAATGAGGTCGGAGGTAGAAAATTGAAATTTAAAAAAGGTTTAATTGTAGGTTTTTTTGCCGGAATAATCAGGGTGATTTTAAATTTATTAAAATATAAGCTGTTTAAAAGCTATTATATTCTTCCCGCTCTATATTCACCTCGATTAAATGGTGACCCAACTCAATGGCTGCTACAAACAGCACTTACAGATTTAATTGTGGGTATACTTTTTGGTCTGCTTTTTGTTTTGTTAATTAACGCCTTGCCAGGAACCAAAATAAAAAGAGGGCTGGGATATGGATTTGTTATGTGGGTGATTAGTGAGTTACCCTCCTTACTTACGGCATATACAACCCGGATGATAGATTTAGGGTTAATTACCTTGTGGGGAATAGCCGGATTAATAAGCAGTTTTGTAATTGGGATGGGAATAGTATTTATTTATGACCTGATGTTAAAACAAGAAGTTAAAGATGTGCGGTATAATGTCAAGTAAAAAAAGACAGACTATCCCCCAGCAAGATATAACTAAATTTAAAAAAACTAAAAATTGAGATAAATCTTGTTAACATAATCTGCTCTTTGATAATTTATT
>JBFLYA010000116.1 GCA_040757115.1 bacterium
TGAGAAAATCAGGATGAAGGAACATAACCGTATAGGAGGTAGTCAAAGATGTCCATTTAATACGCTCTTCAGGTATAACTACTGATAATCTGAACAAAAGCGGTAACCTCTGCCGTATCAGAAGTATCAGAAGGGGTAAACTGGGGAAACACGGTTGATAAATGGACAATTCGGAGACTATCCAGAAGGAAAGTTTAAAGAGATGCATAAGTGGCATTCATTAAGGGACAAGGTATTCAGAATTCCTTAAGGTATGTGCTTGTGTATAAATAGAAACTTCTCTCTACCATAGAGCAACTATACGGGGTCGCTAACTACGAGAAAGACGTATGGTTTAAAAGAATTTGTTATGTTATCTAACAAATTTGGCGACGATTGGGGGTTGGAGGCGTTGCCCTCCAGCCTACCAGCTACAATAGCATTAAGAGCTTGATTTTGTGTACTTGCAGAAACATTCTGTTTAGTTGCCAGGTAAGAAAGATACTGCGAGATTTCCTTCTCTCCCATATATTTTGGATGCTTTTTGTTATGGAAAAGTACAAATCGTTTTATCCATTCAATATAACTCTGCTCAGTACGAATAGAATAGTGCTTTTTACACATCACTTCACTGGTCTGCTCAAGAAGATTCACCCCGTTAGACCTCCTTTCAGCATTTTTCGGTTTCAATATTACATGCATTTTAACTATAATACACTATTTATCAGATAATTGCAAGAAAAAAAATTTATAATGCAGTAAAATAAAAACCGCTAATAGGCAGGATAATACTTAGGATGGTATTTTTCAGTATTTTCTAATTTTGATATTAAAATTTTTCTTGACAGAATATTTTATTTATGCTACTCTGTAAATAGCCTAACTTATAATGCAGTAATATAAAACTGCTAATAGGCAGTATAATCTAATGTTAGAATAAAAAAATAATCACACAAAGGCACAAAGTCACAATGGAATTGAATAAAAACAATAAATCTTTGTGTACTTTGAGGCTCTGTGTGAGGATATAAAAGAAAAATTCTAACCAGTCGCTGCACCTGACTGCGGGGGGCTGTGCCGTAATTAGAGTTTTGTGGTATCTCAAGCTTTTATCTTGTTTACAAAGTTTGGTGGTAATCCTCCCCGCAGCAGGTGAGCTCTATCGTTAGAATAAAAAAATAATCACACAAAGGCACAAAGTCACAATGGAATTGAATAAAAACAATAAATCTTTGTGTGCTTTGAGGTTCTGTGTGAGGATATAAAAGAGAAATTCTAACCCTTCGCTGCACCTGACTGCGAGGGGCTGTGCCGTAATTAGAGTTTTGTGGTATCTCAAGCTTTTATCTTGCTTACAAGTTTAGTGGTAATTCCCCCTCGCAGCAGGTGAGCTCAATCGTTAGATGTTTGAGAAAAGGGGGGCACAAATGGCGTATTATTCTCCACCATATGAGAGTCCAATAGAAGATAAGTTTGCCTATAACCTCGTGAAGTATTTGGCAGATGACATAACTTTTGAAGCGCAAGTGGAAATTAACACCATTTGCGGCCGATTTCGTCTTGATTTTGTTGCCTCAACTGCAAATGGCAAGAAAGTTGCGTTCGAGTGCGACGGTAAAGACTTTCATGAGGAATCTAGGGATGAGTGGCGGGATGCAATGATTTTGGGAGGCGGAGAGATGGATACTATTTATAGGTTCAGAGGATCTGATATTACTTATCATTTGGAAGACCTTCTTTATTTCGTATCCAGATGCGATCCAGAGTTATTTTCTCATAGAGGGTTTATAAATTTAGAAAGGCTATCTTCCAATGAATCGCATAATATGAGAATAAATGCGGATAGCGACCATTTTCATATTACTTATGTGAATCGCGAGAAAAACATGATTACAATAGCAGCGATAGAACGAAGACATAAGAACATCCCTGAAGGGAGTCGACAGTTTTGGCAAGCAGCATACAGATTCGCTTCGCAAAGTGGTGGAGGTTCACTTGATTCCGTTATTTCTGCTTATCGAAGCAAAAACATCTAACCCTTCGCTGCACCTGACTGCGAGGGGCTGTGCCGTAATTAAAGTTTTGTGGTATCTCAAGATTTTATCTTGTTTACAAAGTTTGGTGGTAATCCGCCCCGCAGCAGGTGAGCTCTATCGTTATGTTTCTATCAAGGAATAATTCATGCAACAAAAAATTGACACCGAAAGGATAACAAGAGATAACTTGAATAATGATGGTTTTAGCCAGATTATTTCAGATGAAACTATCTGGGGTAATAAAAAATACAACCAATGGAAGATGGAATTGCTATGGTGGCTTGTAAAATATGGCAATATAAGTAGTGTCAAAGAAAATGAAGTTGTTTTACTGTTAAATAGATTCTCTGATGAACATATACCAGTTTATTTTAAAATTATCCTTGAAATGGTAGTTTTTCATTACAAAGTACTCCCAACAAATACGACGGAGTTAGCTGTAAAGATTCTTTCTGAAAGGGATCTACGACTTAATTTTGACGAGCATAAAAGAATAGTTAATAAATCCAAAGAATTACCTGACCATCTTAATAAGAAAATTAAGAATCTGCTTAGTGATGTTCAGCTTTATGCACCGTCAAAGCCAAGGATGGCATCAACTGCCTCAATAGGAGACCTATTTACTCCAGATAATATTACAATTCTTACTGCATTAATTTCAGCTACTATAGGAATTACAACAACAACAATAAAGGGAATTAAACTTTGGCTTGATGAGCGAGCATCACGAAGAATCAAAATAAAGCATAAAGACTTTGAAGTGGAGATACAAGGAGCCATTAGTGAGGAAGAATTACGCAAAAAACTTGCTATAGCTAAAGAAATAAGAGAAGAGCTAAATAAAGATAATGTACAAATTATTGTATCAAAAGATAAATAATCCAAAGAATGAAAAAACATAACTATTCACTGCACCTGATAGCAGGGGCTGGACGTGATTGAGATAGTTTTGTAGTTTACCAGAATTTTATCTTGCTTATGAAAGTTTAGTGGTAATTCTCCCTGCTGCAGGTGAGCTCTATCGTTAGAATAAAAAAAATAATCACACAAAGTCACAAATGAATTGAATAAAAAGAATAAATCTTTGTGTGCTTTGAGGCTCTGTGTGAGGATATAAAAGAGAAATTCTAACCCTTCGCTGCACCTGACTGCGAGGGGCTGTGGCGTGATTGAGATAGTTTTGTAGTTTACCAGAGTTCTATCTTGCTTATGAAAGTTTAGTGGTAATTCCCCCCTCGCAGCAGGTGAGCTCTATCGTTAGGGCGATTAATTCCACAACCTAAAGGTCGATTAGTATATGCCTAACAATTCGTTGCAGTTGACGGCGGGGGACTGTGCCGTGGTCAAAGTTTTGTGGTCTCTCAAAGTTTTATCTTGCTATCAAACTTTTGTGGTAATTCTTCCCGCCGCACCTGAACTTTATCGTTAGGCTACTGAATTATTAAGGATTATCATGAAAACAACTTTAGATCATCTTCCTTTCAGAAAACAAAGGGAATTGGAGACTATTACCAAGCTTATCTCTCATGCCACCAAGGTGGAGATGATTATTCTTTTTGGCAGCTATGCCAGGGGAGACTTTGTTGACTCTGACTTTCGCTATGATAGAGAAGAGGGGCACTTTACCAGCTATGAGTCTGACTTTGACATTATGGTGATCGTAAAGGATGAGAAAAAGCCTGAGGATTTTAAGATCTGGGGAAAGGTAGAGAATCAGATCAGCCGTAAAATCCCTACCCCTGTAAGCTTAATCATTGAGGATATTGAGCATGTCAATGAACAACTGTCGGTTGGCAGATACTTCTATGCTGACATCAAAAAAGAAGGCATTCTCCTCTATGACTCAAAGAGGTTCCAATTAGCCAGGGCAAGAAAGCTTACTCCTGGAATAAAGAAGAAGCTGGCAGAGGAGGATTTTGATCTTTGGTTTCCAAAAGCAAAAGACTACTTTGAATTTTATGAAATTGGTGTTTCACGAAAAAAATGGAACATAGCTGCCTTCCACCTCCATCAGACCACCGAATTTCTATACACTGGCACTTCCCTTGTTCTTACCTCCTACAAACCCAGAACCCGTGATTTAGAGAAACTGACCAAGCGGATAGAGAAGATTGACCAGGATTTTTGTAAGATCTTTCCAAGAAAAGAAGGTGAAGAAAAGAGATTGTTTGAACTCCTCAAGAAAGCCTATGTTGATGCAAGATACAGCAAGAATTATAAAATAACAAAACAAGAACTTGAATACCTTGCTGAGCGAGTGAAAAAACTACGCAGATTATCATTGAAAAAATGTCGTGAGAAGTTTAAGCAATTTGAACAGGAAATTAAAAAAGCCTAACCCATCGCTGCAGACGACCTCGCTTTGCTCGGCGGCTGAGCTCTATCGTTAGACTTATAAAAAAGAGCCATTGATATACACAGATGGAACACGGATATAAAAATGGGTTTAAAAGATGAAGGAATAACAGAAGATATAATTCTGTGTTTTATCCGTGTTAATCTGTGGCTGAATAAAATATGGGGTGGAAATTTCCTACACGGGCAGAGAATCAAGAAGGATAGAAGATAAAAGTCAGAAGGAGAAAAACCCTTTAGCCTTTAGCCTAATTACGGACACGGATACCGGACACGATTCACAAATTTTCCACCTGTGCGGTTAAATGTAAAATGGATAATGTAAAATGAGAAATGTCCAATGAAAATGTATAACTGAAAGGTAATGAGTCTTGCGAAGGACTAAAATTTCCCATTTTTCATTTTCTATTTTACATTTATTTTTCCTTTGCGTCTCTGCGATGAATTAGTCTAATCGCACAGGTCGCGAATTTTCAGTGTTTCATCCGTGTCCATCTGTGGCTGAATAATTACCTAAATAGTTACCTTAATTGTGCACGGACGGCACTTTTTCGTTTAATTTGATGATGATAAGCGATTGCAAATCTATGTGCAGAGTTACGAATTTGTTGAATTAAATGTAAGACATTAGAATCCGGAGGTGGAATCAGACAGGAAGAATGCGTAAATATCTTCTCCCTTTCTCCTTTTTTCTGAGGTTTGGCAAGACTTATTAATGGTATATTTGAAATGCCTAAGGAAGATAATACTTTAAAGGCTATATTTAATTGCTGTCTGCCGCCATCAACTAATATTAAATCCGGAAGCGGTTTCTTCTCATTCAAGACGCGGGTATATCTTCGTCTGATTACTTCTTCTAACATCGCGACATCGCCAGCTAAATCCGCTCCTTTAATTTTAAATCTTCGATATTCACTTTTTTTGGGCTGTGCCTCTTCAAAGACAACTAAAGAACCTACGGCATCCTTACCCGTTAAACAAGATATATCAAATGCCTCAATCCGCTTTGGTAATATAGGTAGATGGAGATAATTCTGGAGCAAGATAAGTATTTTTATATTTTCTTCTGCTTTTTGAGATAAAAGATTTACAGCCGCATTTTTTGTCGCCAGGTCAATGAGATATTTTTTTTCGCCCCGTTTTGGAACAGAAATTTTAACCTTTGCCCCTTTTTTTTCATTCAGCCATTCCTTAATGGTATTTTCTTCTTCTATTCTACCAGGCAAAATTAATTCTTTTGGGATAAATGTCTTTCGTGAATAATATTGTTTGAGAAAAGCAGTTAGTATTTCGCCTACGGATTCTGTTAAGTCTATTTTCAGGAAGTAATGTTCATCTCCAATCAATCTTCCAGCCCTGATTAAGAAAACAACGGCACATATTTGTTTGGGTTCACTCAATTCGGCAATACCAATGATATCCTGGTCAACCTGTGATAGAGAGACAACCTGTTGCCTGGTCATTACATTTTTCAGGGCAAAGATTTGGTCACGAATTATAGCCGATTTCTCAAACCGTAACGCCTGTGCCTCATTCTTCATCTTTATTTTTAGTTCATTGATTAATTCTTCAACCCGACCATTTAAAAACAGGCATACCTGCTCAACCATCTTTTGATAATCTTCTTTGCTAACATTTCCACAACAGGGTGCAAGACATCTTTTAATATCAAAATTAAGGCAGGGTCTTTGCAGTTTTTTACCGGCATTAAGTTTATATTTACAAGTTCTAATCTGGAATATTTCCTGGATTAATTTTAATGTTTGACGCAGATTACCGCTATGAGTATAGGGACCAAAATATTTTGCCCCATCATCCGAAGCTCTCCTTGTGGTGAAAATTCCCGGGAACTCTTCCTGTGTTGTAATTTTAAGGAGCGGATAGGTTTTATCGTCTTTGAAAGTAACATTATATCCTGGTTTATATGTTTTAATCAAATTATTTTCTAATATCAACGCCTCTACTTCAGAATTAGCCACGATATAATCAAAATCCGCAATTTTAGCTCTGAGAATTAAATCTTTGGGCAAGGCAGGTCTTTTTTTCTGGAAATATGACCTGACCCGCTTCGAGAGACAGGTGGCTTTACCAACATAAATTATCTTACCAGCCTTATCCTTAAACAGATATACACCAGGTTCTTGAGGTAAAGATTTAAGTTTAGACTTTAAAGTCATAGCAAGATAAATTTAACATAATAAAGTGATTTTGTAAAGTGTAATTTTTCATTGACCAGAGAGTGAGAATATAGTGGTTACTTGATATTCCTACCTCTGTTTCTTCAAAATGCGAAAGTTAGGATATAATAGAATTTCTGCTAAAGTATTCTTAGAAGATGCAAAAATGAATGAACAGTCCAAAAGCCCCAAAAAGCGAGAGTGTTGCAAATGGTTTTTAGTTATGGTGCGGGTTGAGAAGAATTTTGGGTGATAAAAGATGCCAAAGATATAAAAAAAATTTCCTATCAATTAAAAAAAATGTTGACAAAATAAATAGTTTAATGTATAATTATTACAACAATAGAAGGTTCTCGGATAAAAAGGTTAGGAAGCAGGTATAGAAGTTGGGTTAGAAAGTTGGTGATAGTTGGTTACTTGGACAAATTTCAAGGGGAAAACACTAACTTCCTAACCCCTAAACCAAACGAGCCTTTTAACTTTAATCTCTTTACCCCAAAACGGGGTGAAGAAAAGTTACCTGCTTGAAAAGACTAATAAAATCAACGCTAAATTTTATCCGAGAGCGTTCTAAAACTAAAAGGAGGAATAAAAAAATGAGTAAGGTATTGACAATGGGCATCACAATAATGGTAGTTTCATTATTTATGCTCTTGACAGTAAGTCTATCCTATGGTGGAAGTGGATTACCATGTCAAAAATGGCAATGTCAGGACTGTGGAAAGATATGGGAATGTGCTAAAAACACATGCCCTAATAGAAACTGTAAAGGATACGGTAAGGGACGAGGATTACCATGTCAAAAATGGCAATGTCAGGATTGTGGAGAGATATGGGAATGTGCTAAGAACACATGCCCTAATAGAAACTGTAAAGGATACGGTAAGGGACGAGGATTACCATGTCAAAAATGGCAATGTCAGGATTGTGGAGAGATATGGGAATGTGCTAAGAACACATGCCCTAATAGAAACTGTAAAGGATACGGTAAGGGACGAGGATTACCATGTCAAAAATGGCAATGTCAGGATTGTGGAGAGATATGGGAATGTGCTAAGAACACATGCCCTAATAGAAACTGTAAAGGATACGGTAAGGGACGAGGATTACCATGTCAAAAATGGCAATGCCAGGACTGTGGAAAGATATGGGAATGTGCTAAAAACAAATGCCCTGTGCCTACATGTGTTGCTCTGCCACCCTTTGAAGAAGAAAAAAGCGTTTGCAGTATTCCATTCACTGCTTTGGAGGGAGAGACAGCAATTAATACAAAGTATACGGGTAAGATTACAAGTATCAAATTTACTGCTGTTGATGGTAAAGAACTTACCTCAGAAGATGTACCAGGTGTAAAGGTAAAAGAGCGTGATGGTTGGACTATTCTGGATATCCCTAAAGGAATAGTAATTGTTGGAGGAATAATAACAGGAGTAGATAGAATCATAAAGATTCTCTCACCAAAGGAAAAAACAGAGGTTACCACCACTCCTCCAAAAGATAAAATTATACCAACTGACGGAGAAATTGAGGTTACAAATGGTAATATTGATGAAACAATAACTGGAGAAGATATCTTTGATATTACTAAGCCAGGAGAGAATATAGTTTCTATAGTTAAGCCAGAGACTAATGGAGAATACCCAATAGACATAATTGCCGCAAGAATGGATGAAATTAAAGTAGTAGGTACTGATATACCCTTAGATGTGATAGGTCCAGAGGGGATATGTAAGGTTAAAGTGACAAAACCGGATGCTCCTTCAATTAGTTCAGATGTTCCTTCCTGGGGATATAACCTTTCTATGCCACCAGTTACTCAAACAGGAATGCCAGTGCCAATTACTGCATATGTCTGTGGTGTTAAAGGTAAAAAAGTAGAGTTTAAATTCATCCCTGAGGAAGGTCAGACTATTGAACCACTAATGGTTACCTTATCTACGGAGGAACTTGGAAAACCTATTCCTATCGCTAAATTAACTACCACTAAGATTGGACCACAAACACTAAATTGTGAAGTTGTTATTATAAAATGAGGGGAGTAAGATGAAATTCGCAGAGAACTATTGGGGAAACAAACCTGAATGGTGGTAATGAAAATTTAGATTTAAAAGTTTGAGAGTCTCTATGCTATCAAAGAAGTTGTATCATTTGATTATTCTCTTCTTAATTGTTTCATTTCAATCTCCTGTTGATATTTTTGCCCAGGAGGAAACAGAAGTAGTAACCCTTCCATTTTTGGCTGTAAGGGAGAAGGACACTGCCCCAGAAAAGAAAATAGTAACCCTCCATTTCTTATCAATCGAGTCTGAAAAACCACAGTTAAAAAAGATAACCTTAATGGGTGAAACAGGCTATTTTATCCCTACTGATGATAAAATAAAGGATATATACGGAAAAGGAATAATTTTCTCGGGAGGGGCAAAATATAATATCCCTCCAAATTTATCCATAGGAATTGCCCTTGATTATTGGGATAAGAGTGGAGATGTAAGGAAGATAGAGGAAATGACACGGAAGATAGACGAAATAGTGAAGGAGTTTCAAGATAACTACCCAATGGCAGAGATTAAAGTAGTAACCGGGGAGACGACGATGAGAATTATCCCTGTAATTGTCACAGTGATATACAATATTCCAATCCGGGGTATAAGAAAATCTTTATTTTATTTTGGCGGTGGCCCCAGTTGGTATATGGCAAAGAAGAAGATAGATAATACGACTATATCTGCTATTGAAGATAAAGTTGTCGCCTCAGAAATAATTTTAGGAAAGGATGAATCAAAGAATATCTTTGGTTTTCATACCTTAATGGGGACGAATTATTTCCTCTCCAGGAGATTTTCTGTAACCTTAGAGGCAAAATATTCTTATACTAAAAAAGTATCTAACTGGGATATGAAATTAGGTGGACTTGCCCTCGCAGGTGGTTTTAATTATACATTCTAAAAATATAGATTTACTTTATGGTTACCTTATACCATTTCCCTCAACGGTTTTCTTACACTTCTGCAGGGTGACAACAAATTTTCCTTAATTCTTCTATAAAATTTTTTATATCATCTGTTGAAATTAACCCTACGGTGCCTATTCTAAAAACTTTACCTTTTAGATGTCCCTGGCTATTGTAAATGACAAATCCTTTTAATTTTAAAAGATGATGAAGTTTTTCAAAGGAAAAGCCTGCTGGTAGATAAACTGAGGTCATTGTATTAGAGAAAAGGCTTTCGTTAAGGAAAAATTTTAGACCTATTTCTTTTAATCCCTTTCTTAATAATTCAGCGATGTGTTTATAATGAGCAATTCTATTTTCTACCCCTTCTTCTAACAGTTCTAACAGTGCCGTTTTAAAGGCATAAAAAACCTGAACCGCAGGCGTAAAAGGTGTCTCCTCGAGGTTTTCTTCGGATTCAAGATGAGTTAAAAGGTCATTATAAGATGCTTTTTTGCCGCCTTTTTTAATTTTTTCAATAAATCTTTCGCTTACAATCACAAAAGCCGCCCCCGGAACCCCTCTTATACATTTATGCCCCGAGCCCATAAGCACATCTATGGTTAACTGATTCAAATCTATTTCCTCGCCACCAATACTACTAATCGCATCAACTAATAGGAGTGTCTCATATTTCTGAGCTAAACAGGAGATTTCTTTTAGGGGATTTAAAAGTCCGGTTGAAGTTTCATGATGAACAATATAAATGGCATCGACATTGGTCGTTTTCAACCTTTCTTCTATGACTGTTAAATCCGGTAGATTCCCCCAACCAAAATTTATCTCTTGAAAATTAACTTTATAAGTTATAGCAATATTTCTTGCTCTTTCTCCATAAACGCCATTAGAGATGATTAATAGATTTTTGATATTATCTGTTAGAGAGGCTATAACACTATCTATGGCTAATGTTCCAGAGCCAGTTAAAACTACACTCTTATACCCATTTTTAGCCTTGCCAACCTGGAGAAGAAGTTGGCGAATATCTGATAGAATCTGAGATGCCTCACTATCACGATGGCATATATCTGGTAGGGTTAGAGATTTTCTCACCCTTTCTGAAATATTAGCCGGTCCTGGGGAAAAAATTATCATATTTTATTTCTTTTTCATCCTGTAACTATTCACCCTGTAGGAAAGTAGGAGAGTAGGGAAGTAGGAAAGGGAAAGAAAATGAATGAGAAGTTATAAGGGAAAAGGGGAAAAACAGGGGAAAATGGGAAAAGAAAAAAGGAAATCACTTTTACCCTTTTCCCCAATTTTCCATTTTCCCTTTATTACACACTGAGCACTTACAAAATCTTAATTTATGCCGTTGTTGAGTATAGTATGAAGTATTTTCCCCTCTTCCTACTTCCTACTTTCCTACTTCCTACTTGCTTGGTATGCTGAATAGTTACTTCATCCTTTGAAAGACTTTATGTTGTCTTAGATTAAAGAGGTATAGAATTGATGTATTGCCTGAAGGGTTACGAATTAATATTATCTCCACTCTAAGACCGCGGTTTCTTTTTTAGTCCCTTTATAAACATCTATCTGTTTAATTAGTTTTGATTCTACCTCAATTGTTGGTGTTGGAGTGCCTGTTTTGATAACAATAGTATCTTTTGGTTTTTCTGGTGGTAAGTCAATTACTTCCGGTGGTGTTGCCCCATCGGTCCAGACCAATGATTTAGAAGTTGGATGTCTAAGCGAGAGTCTAAGTTTTGAGGCTTTATCTGCGCCTAAAGCTAATTCTTCTGCCTCGCGTGGATAAACGGCTAAAGTCACGGTATCAAAAGCAAGGGGTGGTTTTTCCTCCGCCGTAACTTTCTTAGGTATAAATTGTTGACCCGTAGCTAAAACTATGGCTGATTGGACAATGGTCTTACTCACTAATTTTCCGGCAAAATCTGATTCAAATGTGCCAATAACATCTACCCTATCTCCTGGTGTGATTAAATAAGAAATAGCGCCCGGATTGTCAATCAGCAAAGTAATGGCTCTTCTTTCGGGTGGCACAATATACGCCAGCCTGCCAACCCCAAAGTAAATTTGTGAGGATAAAACTGGCGAGTTAGGATGGATGTTAACCTTTGCAATACCGCCCACCACACTCGTTAAAGAAGTAATTGCCTCTTTTGACACAGTTTCAGGTTCTAATTCCTTCAATGTCACCATGCCGGTATCAATCACCGTCTGAGCAGGAATTTCACCTACAGCAAAAACTACGCCGACCTTTTTCGGCTCTGGAACAGGTTCTTCTTTAACCACCGGCGGTTTTTTTTCTAAAGTCTTGAAATAAAATAATACCACCCCGCAGGTAATTAATCCTAATATAATCCCTATAATTATAAGCCTTGTACCCATTATCTTCCTCTCTCCTGAAAATAGACTACAGACCCTAGACTATAGACCAGGTAACCAATGAAAAGCAAGTTTATTTCCTCCTTAACAAAGGGGGTTAGGGGGTTGTCCTTCTCCCATTTTCATTGCCCTTTGTGAGCCCTGGCTCATGTCCGTTTCCCCTGAAAATAGGTTATGGGACGCAGATTTTCGCAGATTATCAGGATGTATATTTAAAAATCCTGAAAATCTGCGTTTATCTGCGTCCTATACTTTCCCGAACCACGAATCCCGAATCCCTTTTTTCGTATCTTAGTGATTTAGTGGCTGAATAGTTACGACTGATTCTATTATATCATAAACAGGTAATGGTTGTCAAGAAACTTTTGTAGGAAATTTTGGTGGTGTCTGAAAATAGCTAATCTCCTCTAACTGGATAGGTAAACCATTTCTCTATACTCCAAAGATGGTCAGTTAGTCCAGCAGCCATGGCCGAAGTTCGCTTCTGCCAGCATTCCTCTATGTCTTTTATTCGTAATGTTCGCACTATCCAACAAAAATTGTAGCTGAATCCAATGAAGTAAGAGATTGCATTATGCAGATTCCACTCCTTCGAAAAGCAATAACTCTTACGCTTCTTTCGTGAGTTCTTCC
>JBFLYA010000117.1 GCA_040757115.1 bacterium
ACTAATAATTAATTTTTTAATTTTATTTTCAACCCCCACCCCCCAATCTTGGGGGCTTTAATAAGGAATTAGGATTGTGGCATTCAAAATGACCAACAATATATATTATACGAGGACGATGAAAATTAATAGGACGCAGATTTACAGGATTAACAGGATTTTAAAGAAAAACAAAACATCAAGAAACAATAAGGAAATAACTATAGAAATACAATAATAAAAAATTAATTTTAATCCTGTTCATCTGCGAAAATCTGCGTCCCATAACCTATTTTCAGGAGAAACCAGGTATAAACCTGCGGTTCACAAACGAGGATGAAAATTGAGCATAGAGATTAGAGATTGGAGATTAGAGATTAGCAAGAGTGCAGGTTCTAATTCACTAATTCTCTAATCTCTAATTAACTATTTTCAGGAGAACCGGGCATGAACCTACGGCTCACAAAGGAAGATGAAAATAGTGATAGGAGATAGAAGGTAGGAAGTAAGGAGATAGGCGTGAGGAGTGATGTTTTCTTTACTTTCTACTTTCTACTCTCTACTTTCTACTTCCTATTTTCAGGAGAAATAATGACTATATTTCTTGAAGTAGGGCTAATTCTGATATTAGTCAAGATTTTAGGTGAATTATTTGAGCGGATAAAACTTCCTTCTATCTTTGGGGAAATCACCTTAGGCATAATTCTGGGGCCTGTTCTGGGTCTAATTATTCTTAATGATAAGACTTTTTCCGCAGCCATAATTAAACTTTTAGGTGAGATAGGGGCAGTATTTTTGTTATTTTCTATTGGGTTCACCCGTGTAGATTTCAAAAAGGTTACTGTATCTATAAAAAGGATTTTCCCGGTATCAATTTTCGGGGCGATGTTTCCTTTTTTAGCTGGATTTTTTATTGGCTATATTTTTTTTAGTTCGGTAAAAGTGGCGTTATTACTCGGGACAGCGTTAGCCTCGACAAGTATTGGCGTAAGTGTTCGCACCTTAATGGATGTAAAATATATTGCGACAATGGTAGGAGCAACTATTTTATTTGCCGCTGTTTTAGATAATTTCCTCTCGATGGGCACATTAGGGATAGTTACCGGAATTATCCAGAGAGAAAAGGTCTGGTATATTTCTATGGGAATAACCATTACCGAATTAGTCGGTTTTATCGCGGTGGTCTATCTAATGAGGAGATTCATTTTCCCTTTACTTACAAAATTAACGGATAAGATGATTGTTGAAGAAGCCACGCTGGGAATTATTATTGGCACGCTTTTTGTCTTTGCATACCTGACGCATATCTTTGGGTTGAGTGTGATAATAGGTGCATTTTTGTTTGGGGCAGGAATATCAATCATCCCAAGATTAAAAACAGAGGTTGTCGTTCATAAGGTTAGAGGGATAGCCGATGGATTTTTTGTCCCATTTTTCTTCTTGAATATGGGGCTGATGTTTGATTTTAAAGGGATTGGGAATGTAGGGATATTTGCCAGCATCCTTCTTGTGGCACTAATTGTCAGTCAAATTATCGGTGGTTTCCTTGGAGGAAAAATAGGTAGGTTTAACTTTAAAGATTCCCTTATTATTGGCACCGCACTTATCCCCAGAAATGAACTTGCCCTGGTTGTTTCTACCATTGGTTTAGAAATAGGGTTGTTAGGAAGTGAAGTCTTTTCGGCATTAATATTAATTTCATTAGTAACAACCATCATCACGCCTTTATTGCTCAGGTTAATAATTAAAGCCAGATAAAGAAGAAGGCTGAAGGCTGAATCCAATTTCCTTCAGCCTTCAGCCTTTAAATTCAATATGCCTTTTGAATCGGGCATCATCTTTGGCAGGGAAATCCTGGCGGTAATGAACGCCCCTTGATTCTTCACGCATAAGTGCTGCTTTCTGAATAAGTTTTCCGATGATTAACATATTTTGTAATTCAAAACCATCCGAGGTTGAAAATTCTTTAGCCAGAACATACGAAGACCAAAAGTCTATTTCTTTTCCTGCATCGACGAGTTTATCCTTTTCTCGTTCAATACCCACATCTCGCCACATTAAACTTTTGAGTGCATTGCGGACATCTTCTACATCTAAGTCTTTCAGGTATTTACCTTCAAAGATATAAGAGATATGTGGAAATGATTTTATCTTATTTTTTGAACACCCGGCTCTATATCCAAAAACCAAACATTCTAAAAGCGAATTGCTGGCTAAACGATTTGCACCATGGATACCAGGGTTGGCACACTCACCGCAAGCATATAATCCTTCAATGTTAGTCTTGCCCTCTAAATCTGTTTTAATCCCACCAATGGTATAATGAGCCGTAGGTCTAACAGGTATCAAGTCTTTCTTTATATCAATGTCGAAGGAATGGCAGGTTTTCATTATATTTGGAAACCTATTTTGCAGGAATTCATCATCTAAGTGGGTCACATCTAAATATACATGGGTATCATTGGTTAATTTCAATTCAGTCAGGACACTTCTGGAGACGACATCCCTTGGGGCTAATTCTAAAGCGGGATGATATTTAGCCATAAATCTTTCGCCGTATTTATTTTTTAATATTCCGCCTTCTCCCCGGACGGCTTCTGAGATTAATGCCCTGGCCGCACCGGCAATATAAAGTGTTGTTGGATGAAATTGGATAAACTCCATATCCATTAAACTTGCACCAGCACGATAAGCCGCCGCCATCCCATCGCCAGTGGCAATAATGGAATTAGTTGTCTCACGATAAATCTGACCAACCCCACCAGTTGCCAGAATTGTTTGACTGGCAAAGATTATTTCTCTCTTCTTACCTTTTGACTGGACAATTGCTCCGTAACAGATATTATCTTCGGTTAGTAAGTCTATGAGAAAGGTATTTTCTAAAATAGAGATATTTTTTTTGAGTTGAACCTTTGCGAGGAGTATTCGTTCAAGTTCTGTGCCAGTGGCATCACCTCTGGCATGGATTATTCTTCGGGTAGAGTGTCCTGCTTCCTGGGTAAATAGTAGTTTTCCTTCTTTGCAGTCGAAATTTGCTCCCCAATCAATTAAATTCTGTATTTGTTGAGGACCTTCTTCAACTAATACTCTAACTGCTTCCTCATTACACAGCCCATCACCTACTTCTATGGTATTCTGTAAATGGCTTTCATAGGTATCATTTTCAGTTAAAACTGCGGCGATACCGCCTTGAGCAATCTCGGTATTACACTGTTTCAATTTATCCTTAGTAATGATTAGCACCTGACCTTCATCAGCGGCTTCAATTGCCGCCCGGAGCCCCGCCGCACCACTACCAATGATTAAAATGTCTGTTTTGATAATTGGTAATTTGTTGGTATCAAAACTGACTAAATATCTCACTATAATTTCACCACTGTTGTTTCTAAAATCTCTTCCTGAGCATTAATCTCTTGTAAAACTGTTTGGGGTATAGGCTCATCGACATTTAAAACGATTAATTGTTTACCACCAATAGTTTTTCTACCCATTTGTAGTCCGGCAATATTGATGTTATTTTTGCCCAGAATGGTGCTGATTTTGCCCAGAACCCCGGGTTTATCAATATTTGAGATAACAAGCATATTACCTTGAGGTATAGCATCGATTCTAAAACCGTCAATTGCTACGATTCTGGCATCATTCTTTTGGAAGATACTGCCGGCAATTTGAGATGTCTTTTTATCTGTTTTTAGCGTCACGGTAATGAGGTTGACAAAATCTTCTTCTTTTGCCTCTTTGTTTTCAACAATATTTATCCCTCGTTCTTTAGCGATAAAAGGTGCATTGACATAATTGACGACAGGCTCTTTAAGGATAGTTGCCAGCATCCCTTTAAGCACCGCAACTTTAAAAGGCGTAACCTCATACTCAGCAATTTCACCTGAAATCTTTATTTCGACTTCTTGTATTCCCTCGACGGTCAATTGAGTATGGAGAGAACCTATTTTTTCGGCTAAAGTTAAATATGGGGCGATTTCCTGGAATACCTCTGGAGCGACCTGCTGGATATTAACGGCGTTTCTAATTACCCCACTGGTTAATGCATCTACGACCTGCTGAGCCATTTCTATGCCGACATTTATCTGTGCATCAATCGTCGAGGCACCAAGATGCGGCACTAAAACGCAGTTATCGAATGTCAGAAGCGGACTATCCACTGGCGGTTCGGTTTCATAGACATCTAAAGCCGCACCCGCAACCTTACCCAACTTAAGCCCCTCATAAAGTGCCTGTTCGTCAATTAATCCACCTCTGGCGCAGTTAATTATCCGCACACCATCCTTCATCTTATCAATTTCTGCTTTAGAAATCATCTTTTTCGTCTCATCAGATTTAGGTACATGCAGGGTAATATAATCTGAGCGGCGATAGAGTTCGTCCAGTTCAGATAATTCTACCCCCATTCGTTTTGCCTTTTCCTGTGAAATATAAGGGTCATAAGCCAGAACCTTCATATTGAAGGCTAATCCGATTTGAGCAACATAGGAGCCAATTCTTCCCAGTCCAACAACACCTAATGTTTTTCCGCATAATTCTACACCCATATATTTTTTGCGGTCCCATTTCCCTTCTTTCATAGATTTATCTGCCTGTGGTATATTTCGTGATAGGGCTAAAATCATCCCAATTGTGTGTTCAGCGGTAGAAACCGTATTGCCGCCTGGGGCATTCATTACAATAATCCCTTTTTTCGTGGCAGATGGAACATCAATATTGTCCACACCTACCCCGGCTCGACCAATGACCTGTAATTTTTTGCTTGCCTCGATGACTTCTTTAGTCACCTTTGTTTCACTTCTCACAATCATCCCATCGTAATCACCAATACACGCCACTAATTCTTCTGGTTTAAGTCCTGTCTTGACATCTACTTCAATGGATTCTGCTTTCTCTAAAATCTCTAATCCTTGCTTTGATAACGGGTCACTAACTAATACCTTCATTTTTTTATCATCCTCCTTTATTCTAATTTAGCCATTGCCTTTTCTATTCTATCTAATCCTTTTTCAATATTTTTTAGAGAAGTAGCGTAGGAGAGTCTGATGTAATTTGGTGCGCCAAAGGCATCTCCTGGGACGACCGCTACCCGTGCCTCATCTAATAAAAACTCAGTTAAGCCAAAGGAATTATTAATCATTTTTCCATTAAATTTTGTCCCATAAATACAGGAGACATCAGGAAAGGCATAAAATGCGCCCTTTGGGGTTTTACAGGTAAATCCTTTAATCCCATTTAGCCGTTGGACAATAAACTTGCGTCTTTTATCAAATTGTGCCACCATCTCGGCAATACATTCTTGAGGTCCCTGTAATGCGGCTAAAGCGGCTTTTTGGGAAATAGATGTTGGATTAGAGGTAGAATGTGATTGAACATTTGACATCGCCAGGATAATCTCTTTAGTCCCGGCGGCATAACCAATTCGCCAGCCAGTCATCGAATACGCCTTTGAGACACCATTAATGGTAATGGTTAACTCCTTGACCGCTGGATTTAAACTGGCAATGCTAAAATGCCTTTGACCATCATAGATTAGATACTCATAAATTTCATCGGAGATAATGTAAATTCCATTTTCTACAGCTATCTCCGCCAGAGCCTCTAATTCATCCTTTTCATAGACTGCCCCGGTTGGATTACAGGGGGAATTAAGAATAAGTAGTTTAGTTTGAGGTGTTATCGCCTTTTCAAATAATTCTGGAGTTAATTTAAAGTCATCATTGGTCTGAACAATAGTTGGTGTCGCACCTGCCATTTTCACCTGCTCTTCATAACTTACCCAGTAAGGAGCCGGGATGATAACCTCATCTCCCTCATCAGCAAGCACAAATATAGCGTTAAAGAGTGAATGTTTTGCCCCACTTGAAATCAGGATTTGAGATGGCTCATAAATCAGGTTATTATCTTTTTTAAACTTTTCACAGACCGCTTTCTTTAACTCTATTATCCCGGAATCTTGCGTATATTTCGTAAAACCGGATTTGATGGCGGTAATTCCTGCCTCTTTAATTAGTTCTGGGGTATCGAAATCAGGCTCACCAGCCCCAAAGCCAATGACATCAATTCCATCTGCTTGCATCTGTTTAGCCTTAGCACTTATGGCTAATGTAATCGATGGCGAGAGATTAGAGGCTCGTTTAGATAATATCATATTTAATCACCCTCCTTTTGGGATATAAAGTATACAAAAAGAGATTAAAAAAGTCAAGAAAAAAGTATAAAGTTCAGTATTTCTCCTTCTTGTAAAAAAACGCTTGCAATCTTTGATATTTTGTGATATGATAATCTGAGTGCAGTGTCCGTGACGCTGCAGGCATTGACAGGGTCAATGTACTCCATAGTTATTCAGGAGGTTTAGAAAGAATGAGTAATATCGCGGTAATTGGAGGGGGATATTGGGGGAAAAATCTTATCCGCAATTTTGCACAACTGGGGGCACTTCATACTATTTGTGATGCTGATGAAGGTAGATTAAAACAACTGGGAAAGGATTATCCACTTGTAAATAAAACTATGGCATTTGCCGAAGTTTTAAGCAATAAAGAGATTGATGCTATAGTTATCTCTGCACCGGCAGAATTACATTATCAATTAACCATGGAGACTTTATCTGCAGGTAAAGATGTATTTTGTGAAAAACCATTAGCCTTAACGGCAGAACAGGGAATAGAATTAACTACCATCGCCCAGGAAAATAAAAGGATATTGATGGTTGGGCATTTATTAGAATATCATCCAGCAATCTTGAAACTAAAAGAGCTGGTTGATAAAGGAGAGTTAGGCAAGATTAATTATATTTATTCAAGTCGGTTAAATCTTGGGAAAATAAGACGGGAGGAAAATATCCTGTGGAGTTTTGCACCACACGATATTGCGGTTATCTTGCTTTTATTAGGTGAAATACCAGATAGGGTTTGTGCTCTGGGTGGAAATTATTTACATTCTCAAATTGCTGATATTACGGTAACTCACCTGAACTTTAAAAGTGGTGTCCGGGCACATATCTTTGTCTCCTGGCTTCATCCCTACAAGGAACAAAAACTTATTGTTATTGGCGATAAGAAAATGGCGGTATTCGATGATGTTTTAGCCGAAGATAAACTACTTCTTTATCCTCATAAAATTGATTGGATTGACCGCGTGCCAATTCCAAAGAAAGAAAATGCCGAAAAGGTCGATTTTGAAATGAAAGAACCTTTACAAGAAGAATGCCGGCATTTTTTAGATTGTATCAACACGAGGCAAACTCCAAGAACAGATGGAAATAACGGTGTTCGGGTTTTAAGGATTTTACAAGCTTCTCAATTCTCATTAGAAAATAATGGTCTGGTGGTAAATATTGAAGAACCAGCAAAAGCACAAAAATATTTTGCCCATCCGACGGCTATCATTGATACTCCCTCTGAGATTGGTGATGGAACTAAAATCTGGCATTATTCTCATATTATGGCAAAGGCAAAGATTGGGCAGAATTGTAATATTGGCCAGAATGTAGTTATAAGTCCAGATGTAGTTATTGGTAACGGCGTAAAGATTCAAAATAATGTCTCAGTTTATACTGGAGTTACTTTAGAAGATGATGTTTTTTGTGGGCCTTCAATGGTATTTACCAATGTTATCACCCCACGAAGTCATATCTCTCGCAAGAACGAATACCGCAATACATTAATTAAAAAAGGAGCAACTATCGGTGCTAATGCCACTATTGTTTGTGGAGTGACGATAGGCAATTATGCCTTCATCGGTGCAGGAGCAGTGGTCACGAAGGATGTCTTACCGTATTCATTAGTCATTGGTAATCCTGCCAGACAGGTTGGGTGGATGTGCCAATGTGGCGAAAAACTGAATTTTATCGAACAAATTGCTGAATGTGATAGATGTGGAAATCAATATACGCTACAAGAGGGTAAAATAAATTGTAACCGTTCAGGTATAGATAAAAATATGTAACTATAACTCAAATCTCAAAACGCAAAACTCAAAACTACAACTTAAAACTAAAAAAGCGTTGATAGTAGATAGTTGATAGTTGAAGGACTATAAACTATACACTATAAACTATAAACCATAAACTATAAACTATAAACCATAAACTATAAACCATAAACTATAAACTATAAACCATAAACTATAAACCATAAACTATAAACCATAAACTATAAACTATAAACCATAAACTATAAACTATAAACCATAAACTATAAACGAGTTTTGCATTTTTAGTTTTAAATTTTAAGTTTTTTCCTGCCCTCTCTTATTTTTTGCCAAAGTGGGGTTAGGTATAGATTGGCTATGTCAGAAGTTTCCATTGTTAAATGTGCTGAATATCAGTTTGAAGAGGTCGCCAGAGCTGTTAGGAACAGTATTGACCTTATTGGTGGGATGGGCAGGTTTGTCAAAAAAGGAATGCGGGTGTTGATAAAACCTAACCTTTTATCTGATAAACCACCCGAAAAAGCGGTTAATACCCATCCAACGATTATCAAGGCAGTTGTGGATTTGGTTATTGAATATGGTGGTATTCCTTTAATCGGCGATAATCCAGGAATTCATAGTCTGACAAAGGTGATACAAAAATCGGGTCTGAACGAATTTATTAAGAATGAAGGTGTTTTTTTGTCTGATTTTAGCCAATACCTTTCCACACAATCCCCAAAAGATTATACTTTCAAAGAATTCAATATTGCCAAAGAAGTACTCGATGCAGATTTGGTCATTAACTTGCCTAAACTAAAAACTCATGGCCATATGATACTCACATTAGGGGTAAAAAATCTATACGGATGTCTTTCCAAACATGAGCGGATACAATGGCATTTGAGAGCGGGTATTAACCGCGATTTTTTTGCCACAATGCTGGTTGAATTATATACCCTTATTCAACCTGGTTTGACGATTGTCGATGGAATTGTTGGTATGGAAGGTAATGGACCCAGCAATGGAACACTACGAAATATTGGACTAATTATCAGTGGTATTGATTGTCTGGCAATTGATACGGTTATTTGTCATCTCCTTAACATTAATAGCCAGCAGATATACACTATTCGGGTAGCAAAGGAAAAGAATATTGGAAAAACTTCGCTTGATGAAATAAATGTTGTTAGCAAAAATTTGAACCAATTTAAAATTAAGAATTTTCAACTACCACCAGAATTAACAGAAGATACAGTATGGGGGGTGTATATTCCTAAAAAACTCCGCACACCTTTAAAACAACATCTTATCCCTAAACCTGTTATAGATACTTTTAGATGTAATCTTTGTCATACCTGCGTTGACTTCTGTCCGGCAAAAGTTATAAAGGTAGAGAAAAAAAGAGTAATTATCGACTCTATGAAATGCATTCGTTGTTTTTGCTGTCAGGAATTTTGCCCACAAGGGGCAATTATTATCAAGGAAAACTGGCTTTATAAAATTAATCCATTAAAACTTATTGATAGTTTGTAGGCATTCCGAAGTCAGTGAAGATAGACTTCTACACTGCTCACTTACTTTGTATGTGTTTAGCGTGTTCCAAATTGCGTTGATTTGAGAAGTAACTCTTTGTTAAACAATAGGATACCGGTGCGAAATATTCCACAAGGAGTTTAATGCAAATATCAAAATGTAAAAATCAAAAGGACAAAGCAAAATGCAAAAATATACCCAAATAAATTGAGTTTGCAAATATTTTGCTCTAAAAAGGGATCAAGGATTTCGAGGGGGCAAGGATTCAAGGGAGGTGAAAAATAAGGTGTTCACTCGACCCCTGGATCCCTTGACCCCTTGAATCCTTTCAAGAAAGTTTTTGCAAACCTGTATACTTGTAAGGCAATAAATTAAACACGAAGTCAAGATTTTTGATATTTGATATGTCATTTTGCATTTTAATATTTAATTTTTGATTTTGTATTACACAACTTGTTATGTTTGAAGTAGGTTCGCACTAAGTCAGTACCATTCATTTGTGCTCTCTGACCACGCTAAACAGGTAGCTTACTTTTTACGGCACTTCAATTTTATTTAAAATCTTTCTGACAATATCTTCCGTAGTCATTTCTTCTGCCTCTGCCTCGTAGGAAATAATAATTCTATGTCGTAAAACTTCCATTGCCATTGCTCGAACATCTTCTGGAATAACATAACCTCGTCTTCGTAAAAAGGCATGTGCCTTAGCGGTTAATGACAGATAAATAGATGCCCTTGGCGAAGCACCCCATTCAATTAAAGGTTTTAAGTCATCTAAATCATATCTTTCTGGATAACGGGTAGCAAAGACGATATCTAAGATATATTGTTCTATCTTTTCATCCATATAGACATCTTTAACTACTTCTCGTGCTTTTATAATACTTGCTGGTGAGATAACTGGTTGTATTTGAGGATGTTCTTTTCTCGTCATTCGACGCATTATCTCTAATTCCTCGTTTTTATTTGGGTAGTCAATTTTTAGTTTTAACATAAACCTATCCAGTTGGGCTTCTGGTAAAGGATAAGTTCCTTCCTGCTCAATCGGGTTTTGAGTGGCTAGGACCAAAAATGGCTCTTCTAAAGGATAGGAGGCTTCGCCAATGGTTACTTGTTTTTCTTGCATTGCCTCAAGGAGTGCACTCTGGACTTTAGCCGGGGCACGATTTATCTCATCGGCTAAAATCAGGTTAGCAAAGATAGGACCTTTTTTAACCTTGAATTCCCCAGTTTTTTGTTCATAAATCATTGTCCCGATTAAATCTGCGGGTAAAAGGTCTGGGGTAAATTGTAGTCGTTGAAATTTAGTTTGAATAGTCGCAGATAATGTTTTAATCGCCAATGTCTTGGCTAATCCTGGAACTCCCTCTAATAAAATATGTCCATTAGCCAGAAGTCCAATCAGTAACCTTTCTAAAATAGACCTCTGTCCAACAATTATCTTGCCTATCTCACTCAAAATTTCATCCACAAATGCACTTTCTTTATTAATTCTTTCATGCAATATCTTGATGTTTTCATCCATTTTTAATATACACTTTGTCTTTCTATATAAGGTCTATTAGAGACCCAATAATAAACTTTAGTTCATCTTTTTTGTCTCCTAATCCATCCGAGTCACAAAACCAGGAGACAAAAATAGTATTTTTGAATTTTGTCTTATAAATAGGTAAGAATCCTTCGATTTTTAACCGTTGTTCTTCCTTATCGCTAAAATTTTCACTTCTGCCCATGCCAATATCTAAGTATGCTCCATTAAGTTTATGCCCAATATTTAAGAATCTAATTCCATAAAAAGTCCTGACGAAAATATTGGTTATAGAATCATCTACATTTACACCCCCGGCTCGCAGTAATAATCCAAGACTTACGCTATGACGCTCATTATTAAGTGAGTTTTTATTAAAAACAGAAAATCTATACAATTCAAATAAAAAACCCAGACTATACTCGAGGGATTTTTGAACTAATTCGCTTGATGATGATTGAGAAGCCGCAATGGTACTGGATAATTGGAAATTGGTTAATAAACTCAATCTTTCATTCAATCTATTATGTGTTTTTAATCCAATAAGCGGAAATATATCTGTAAATTTAGTTTTACTCATCGCATATTCACAGCCAACTATAAATTTTATTGTCTGAGGAATATCCGTATCTTCTAATTTAAAGGTTGTGCAGTTTGCTATTTTGGATAATGGAGACCAATTTGATGCTTCATCTGAGGTTTTAATCGCAAAGTAGTAGGTAGTTTGAGGAGATAAATTTCCTATCGTCCATCGCTCAAGGGTTCCTGAACTCCCTGGTTTTGGCTCTTTTTCTACCTGGATAGTATCATCCCAATTCTCATCTGTAATTGGAACAAGGGAATAGCGAATATCATAGGTCGTCACACTTCCTCCTGGAGTAGTCCAGGTTAAGGAAATAGAATCCTGTCTTTTATGGACAACCGTTAAATCTTTAATAGAAGTAGGCGGGACTATCTCTTTAAGAGCTGGCGTCAAGATACCTTCTGAAGTTTGATTAAAAATGTCCTCAAAAGACAGCGTAGATGAAGTAGAAGGAAGAGAGGATGTGCTTGAAACAGTTGTCGTTGGTAGAGTTATAGTTAACTCATCTAATTCTAACTTATCCGCCGCATAAGTATAAAAGTCCCCACCTAAATAAATAGCAATAACTAATCTTATGATATTTTTTAACATCATTATTAACCCCCTGAAAGGTAAGCATTCAGCGGTCAGCCATCAATTGTCAGCATTTAGCCATCTTTCAAAAACTGAATGCTGAACGCTTACATATTTTTATATTATACCTTAAATTAAGATTAATTGCAAGTATTTTTTTACTTGAACCTTCAATTCAGACATAAAAAAGAAGATATAAGGGGTAATAAAAAAAAGATTATTATTTTGGATAAGGAAGATAGGGTTGATAAAAATGAGATATGTTAGTTTCTCTGATGGTGAGATTGTA
>JBFLYA010000118.1 GCA_040757115.1 bacterium
TTAGACTAATAAAAATAATCACACAGAGACACAAAGTCACAAAGGAATTGAATAAAACAATAAACCTTTGTGTTCTTTGTGGCTTTGTGTGAGAAAATAAAAAGGAGATATTTTAGGGTCAAACCGTAAATGTGGAATGCACAATAATTCGGTGAGGCAGAGGAAAAGGAAAAGACAGCGAATCAAAGCTTTTGTCTAACCCTGCGTTGCAGTTGACGGCGGGGGACTGTGCCGTGGTCAGAGTTTTGTGGTCTCTCAAAGTTTTATCTTGCTATCAAACTTTTGTGGTAATCCTCCCCGCAGCAGGTGAGCTCAATCGTTAGGCAAAAACAACTTTGGAGAGTATCTATGATTTCTGAAAAAATAATTAAAAAAGCAATAGAACGATTGATAGAAGTAGCAAATCCACAAAAGATATATCTATTTGGCTCTTATGCACGTGGTGATGCTCGAGAGCAATCTGATTTAGACCTTTTGGTCGTTGAACAAACGATAAAAAGCCAACGAAAGGAAATGGTTTATCTCCATGATGCAATTCGTTCAATGTGTATTCCTGTAGACATTATACCTGTAAGCGAAGCTACTTTTAACGAATGGTCCAATGTACCAGGTACTGTCATTCATAAAGCCAAAACTGAAGGACGATTATGCTATGAAAAATCGTAAACTTGCAGAACGGTTTCTGAGTAAAGCAAATCAAGATATGATTGTTATCGAGAAGTGGCGGCAAGACAAGGAGATTCCTGATGAGATTTTAGGCTTTCATGCTCAACAAGCGGCTGAGAAAATGCTTAAAGCGGTTTTGGCCTATCAAGGGATCGAATTTCCATTTACTCATCGATTGGCTGACTTGATAGACTTAAGCAAAAAGCAAGGTATCGTTTTACCAGAGAGATTGGAAGAGGTACGTTTTTTGACTCCTTTTGCTGTTAAGTTTCGTTATGACCTTTATTATGAAGAGGATAAAGAACCTATTGATTTTAAAGAAATATTCACCTTGCTTATCGAATTACGCAACTGGGTGAATACAATAATCTCTCAGGAGTGATAATTTGCCTAACGAATCGTTGCAGCGGACGGCGGGGGATTGTGCCGTGATTAAAAGTTTTGAAACCGGGAAAGATATTAGGGTCAAACCGTGAATGTGGAATGCACAATAATTCGGTGAGGCAGAGGAAAAGGAAAAGACAGCGAATCAGAGTTTTTGTCTAACCCTGCGTTGCAGTTGACGGCGGGGGACTGTGCCGTGGTCAGAGTTTTGTGGTCTCTCAAAGTTTTATCTTGCTATCAAACTTTTGTGGTAATTCTCCCCGCCGCACCTGAACTTTATCGTTAGACACTTGAGTTTTAAGATATTTCGGCTGTGCGATGTTATAAGGTTTGCTGATTAAAGGCAAATATAATTTAAAAGGAGTATGTATAAATGAAGATAAAAGAAAAAGCCATGAAGGAATTGAAGGCAATGACACCGTTAGAAATTATCACGATTTATGAGATAATGCTTTCGTTAAAAATCAAAACAAAGAAGAAACTTCCAAATCATTCAAAAGCCTATATCAAAGTGAGAGAGGCATTAAGTAAATGCGACGGGTCGTTAAGCAATGACATACTTATGGAAAGAGAGGATAAAATTTGAAACTGTTCATTGATAGTTCCGCACTTGTTAAATTCTTTCATAAAGAAGAAGGCTCTCAGAGAGTTACGGAATTAATAGTTTCGGAAGACAATGAGATATGGATTTCCGAAATTGCCGGAGTTGAATTTCTCTCTGCGGTAACAAGAAGATTTAGGAATAAAGAAATAGATGAGGAGAATTTGAATAATGCCATTTCGGGTTTTGAAGAACAGTTAAGCACTTTCAATGTAGAGCCTGTAGGACATGCGATAATTAAAGAAACTGAATCTTTAATCAAACAACATGGAAAGTCACAAGGACTTAGAACACTTGACGCACTACACCTCGGAACATTTAATCTGATTGCTGAAAAAGACTGGGTATTTGTAGCAGCAGACGAAACTCTCTGTAAAGCAGTTCACCAAATGGGATACAGTTTTATAAATCCTCTTGAAGATCAGAGACAATAACAAGTTGAATACCAAGAGGAGGATAGATTAGGTTCAAACCTCGAAGATAGAATTTACAAAAAACCGAAGATTAAGAAAAGAAGAAAAAGACGGCGGAGCAAGTCTTTTACCTAACAAATCGTTGCAGCGGACGGCGGGGGACTGTGCCGTGGTCAGAGTTTTGTGGTCTCTCAAAGTTTTATCTTGCTATCAAACTTTTGTGGTAATCCTCCCCGCCGCACCTGAACTTTATCGTTAGCATCAAACATTTTCAGAAGAGGTGAATTATACCATGCGAAGAAAAGATTATATTCAACTTCAGAGAAAATACGGTGGTAATTTTATTGCCACTATGAATGACCAGATAGTTGCTGTAGCAAAAACTCAGAAAGAGTTAACCTATAAAATAACCGAAAAAAAATTAAAGAGAAAAGATGTCATCTATGAATATATCGAACCGAAAGGAGCTATCTGTGTCTATTGAATTCCCGCTTAGAGAAAAAAGAACACATTTAGGAGTTATCCCTGACCCTAAAATAGATATCCTGATATTGGAAAAATCTGGCTATGCTCCTTACAGATTTCTCCTCGATACAGGTGCTGACTGTACAATGATGCCTTCCTCATCAGCGGAAGACTTAGGCATTGATTTAGAGCAGTGTCCTATTGATCGTTCTTATGGTATTGAAGGAGATGGTGTAAAAGTTTATCTTAGTCCGATAACAGTTAAAATCGGAAGTCATAACCTAACTATTAAATGCCTCTTCTCAGAGAAGGAAAATACTCCTTATTTACTGGGACGGATGGATATTTTCTCTCATTTTAATATCACCTTTGATAATGAACAGAAGAAACTAATTCTTACACATATTCCTACTGATTAGCCCTACTGTGGAGAAAGATATTATTAGTTAGGGTCAATTATTAGTTAGGGTCAAACCGTGAATGTGGAATGCACAATAATTCGGTGAGGCAGAGGAAAAGGAAAAGACAGCGAATCAAAGCTTTTGTCTAACCCTGCGTTGCAGTTGACGGCGGGGGACTGTGCCGTGGTCAGAGTTTTGTGGTCTCTCAAAGTTTTATCTTGCTATCAAACTTTTGTGGTAATTCTCCCCGCCGCACCTGAACTTTATCGTTAGCATATAATACAAGCATTGAATAACACGACATAAGGAGGAATGATTTATATGCCTAAAATTAGAATTCATTATAACAATGAGTATGCCTATTCTCAGCCAGAATTATATGTTTGGGCAGATAAGATGAAACCCATAAAACAGAAGCCGGATGGAAATGATTCCTTTGGACCTTATTTTGATTTTGATCTTATTGGTTTCCATGATAATCTCCATTTTAAGTTCAAAGATGGAGAAGTGTATGAACCAAATAGCGACAATCGTCTCCTAAAAATCGATAGCCCCAATAATATCTGGACATTTGCTGGAAGTAATGGGGTATTCTATGAAGACCAGATAAAATTAGATATAACCACCCTCAAAATTCACCTGAGAACAGCTAATAAATATGTCAATAGTAAATTATATATTTGGTCCTTGGCTGGCAACAAAATAGGTGATATTGAAAAATCAGGCAATGATGATTTTGGTCCATATTGGGAAGTCCCATTAAAGACGGATAAAGAACGGACTTCTATATGTTTTAAATTTCACAAAGATGATTTATGGGAACCTGACAGGGCTAATAAGTTATGGTTATGTGTTTATGGGAATGAGGTTTGGACAAAAAGTGAAACTAATCTGGTCATTAGTAAAAAACCTGAGATGCTCAACATCAAGGTAAAATTTAAAACTAAAAAACTATCCCCAATAATGCATATCTGGCAGCAGGATGATTTTATTAAAGATATTCCATCCAGATCTAAAGATAAATTTGGGTTTATCTATACGGTGTCGCTATATACCGGTTTACCGTATAATTTTATGTTTTATGAGAATGGGAACTGGGAGATGGAAAGTTGTATAAAGACATTTACCCCAGAAAAAGATAACAGCTATATCTGGGCATTTGATGGCGTCACCCAGTTATTTAACCAAAAGCCATTAAAAAACAAGATACTTACGGTCTCTATGCAAAGAGAACCTAAGAGTCTATTGGATGATTCGACGAGGATGCATATCTGGGCTGGGAATGCGATTAAAGAGGATATTGCTCCTCGTTATGTATCGACTAACGGTCGGCTTGTTTATAAATTGAAGGTCTATTCAGGACTACCCTACAGAATGATGTTTCATAAAGGAGATAATTGGGAGAGAAGCAGTGAAAGAAGTGTTGTCTTAGAGAAAAGTAAAGCGGTCTGGGTTATTGAAAATAATCTTTCTATACTTAACTCACCGCCTCCTTATAACTTGTTCCAAAATCCTGACTTCTGGATAAAAAGACCCGGGGTATATAAAGAGAACGGGTTCTACCGATTTGTCCTACATGCCCCTCATGCTGGTCGGGTAAGAGTCATTGGTGAGTTTACAGACTGGGAGAAAAATGCCTATGATCTGAGACTTACCGAGGATAAACGCTACTGGTGGGTATCAATTCCGGCTAATAAGATAAGGCATGGGCAGAAATACAAATATTTACTCAATGATGATTGGTATTCTCAGGATCCAGCGGCAAGTTGGGTTGAGAATTCGTCATATTCAGCCTGTTCCCAGATTCTTGTTTCTGATAATTATAAATGGAATGATAGTCAGTGGCGAACACCTGGTTTTGAATATCTAATCATCTATCAATGTCATATCCGAAGATTTACTAATCGTAATGGGAATCAGCGGACATATTCTCAATTGATTGAAGAAATAAAGGAAAATGCCAAAAACAATTACCTGAAAGACCTGGGGATTACCGTCATTGAGTTATTACCTATCCAGGAGTTTCCTATGGATAAATCATGGGGATACAATCCATCTTTCTTCTATGCCCCGGAGTCGGCCTATGGTAAGCCTGATGAATTAAAAGAATTTGTTGATATTTGCCATCAGAATGGGATAGCTGTTATCCTGGATGTCGTCTTTAATCATGTTGGAGGGGATTGTGCCTTGTGGAATTTAGCTCAGGAGACCTATTTTGATGGTGATACTAAATGGGGGGCAATGATTAATTACGATAATGAAATAACCCAGCAATTTTTTACCCAAAATGTCTTATATTTAAGAGAAGAATACCACATCGATGGATTCAGATTTGATTGCACGGATGCAATTATCCATTCTACGGCTAAGAATGATTTGATAAAGAAACCAGGCAGTGATGGTGGCGGGAATTTCTTGCATAAGATAAGAAAAGCTGTCAAAGGTGTGGATAATAATATCATCTTGATTGCGGAACAATTACCTAATGATTTCAGCTTGACTAATTACGGTGGTCCAATGGATACCCAATGGTTTGACGACTTCCATGATATCCTGAAAAAGTCACTTTGTGGTGTTCATAATATGGATGACCTGGCACAGGCGTTTACCCTGGGTTATAAGCGTTGTAATGAGTGGAATGATGTGGTCAATTATTCTGAGAGTCATGATGAAGTAGGGAATACAGATGATAGAATCGCTCGCGTTGGGGCAGATTTTAAAGGATACAATATGTGCAAAATAGCGGCTACGGCTACATTAATGGCCAGAGGGATCCCCATGTTGTTTATGGGACAGGAAAGTGGTGAATCTAAGCAGTTTAAGGTAGATAACGATGATGTGCTTGACCTGGATGATTATGAAAAGGACATAAACAAAACTAAGATTCGAGAATGGACAAAGGCAATGATTGCCTTGCGTAAAAATAATCCTTTTATCCAAAATGGGGCAGATTTGACCATAAAATATACCTATAACCAGGATAAAATTATTGCCTTTACCAGAGGTGGAGATAAATATTTTGTCGTTATGAACTTTGGAGGTTGGCATGGCTATCGTTATCTGGGTGAGATGAATTTGCCTTATGGCGACTATAAAGAGATTTATAACTCTACCTGGCCATATTATGCCTTTGACTTTGAAGATGAACATACCAATGGTGGTTATAATGCTTGCTTAAATGCTAATCATAGTTTAAATATCCCTGATTATGGTGTAGTTATACTTGAAAAACGGTAACCATTCAGGATGTAATGAAGGGAAAAGGGGAAATAGGGGGGAATAGGAAATTTAGCCACCTGGGCGATTAGACTAATTCATCGCAGAGACGCAAAGGAAAAATAAATGGAAAATAGGAAATGAAAAATGGGAAATTTTAGTAATTCGCAAGACTCATTACCTTTTTCATCGCAGTGGTGTCGTCGTATCTTACCACTGCGAGGATCGCTGGATATTCGGCTGGATGGAAAAACATATTGCCATCCCCATTCCTTAGAGGCATTAGGATATTTCCGTTCTAAGGCAAAAGGCAGATAGACCTCTCCCAACCCCTTTTGAAGATCCTCTTCGTGCAATATCTTAACTCGGCGTAAATGTTCTAACAATGCTGGTTTTAATGTTTCAGGCAGCATCGTTGAACGGTCTTTCCTCCCTTTTCCCTCACGCACAATGACTTGATTTCGTTCAAAGTCAATATCTTTAACCCGCAAACGAATACATTCCATCAACCGTAGTCCACAGCCGTAAATAAGTTTTGCCATCAATCCATATAGCGGTTATTAACTGGAAGTTTACATAGGATAATACCCATAAATAAGGTATGAGAATAATCGTTCCGTTAGGAACATAATATTGGTAGAAATAGATAGACAAATCAATCAGTTCCGTAGGAACGATATATTGGTAGAAAATTTATGGAAAGCCATTTACCGATATATTGTCCCTCTGGGACATTATTTGTATGATATTTATTTCTACCGATATGTTGTCCCTCTGGGACATTATTTGTATTTCTAAGTAAAGTTTTGAATAATAACTGCCATAAGTCCCTGACATAGCTGACAGAACACGACTAACTTCTGCTTTTGTCAAAACTGTGGGTAACTTTTCAGGCTTCTTAGCTCGCTGGATATGCCCAAAATCTCCCAGTTCAATCTGAAGAATATGTTTATAAAGAAAGACGATAGCATTGAGCGCCTGATTTTGGGTGCTTGCCGAAACCTTCTGATTGGTTGCCAGGTAAGAAAGATACTGAGAGATTTCCTTTTCTCCCATATATTTTGGATGCTTTTTGTTATGGAAGAGAACAAATCGTTTTATCCATTCAATATAACTTTGCTCAGTACGAATAGAATAGTGCTTTTTACGCATCACTTCACTGGTCTGCTCAAGAAGATTCACCTCATTAGACCTCCTTTCAGCATTTTTCGGTTTCAATATTACATGCATTTTAACTATAAAACACTATTTATCAGCTAATTGCAAGAAAAAAATTTATAATGCAGTAAAATAAAAACCGCTAATAGGCAGTATAATATCAGGATGTTATTTTTCAGTATTTTCTAATTTTGATATTAAAATTTTTCTTGACAGAATATTCTATTTATGCTACTCTATAAATAGCCTAACTTATAATGCAGTAATATAAAACTGCCAATAGGCAGTATAATCTAAGGTTAGACATGCCAGACAGACAAGAAGGAGAAGGAGGAGAGTTATTCCTGTTGGAAGTTTCGGTGAGAATATTTGCTCCTTAGCGGACTATACCAGGCCTGCGAGATTGATGCTTTTCGGAAAGAGTTGCTTATCCCTCAGAAGCAACAGGGGGAGGCTAAGAGGGTCTACTGAAAAGTGATAGTTAGGTAAGATAGAGGAAGCAAGAAGAAAGAGACGGCAAAGTGCAGCTTTTTCTAACCATTCGCTGCACCTGACTGCGGGGGGCTGTGCCGTAATTAGAGTTTTGTGGTATCTTAAGCTTTTATCTTGTTTACAAAGTTTGGTGGTAATCCGCCCCGCAGCAGGTGAGCTCTATCGTTAGCTTTCGAACCGAAACTCTAAACAATCGCGAAAGAAGCGAAGAATGGAGGAACCAATGACTCAAAATGAAGAAAGAAAAGGAGTGCTTTCTCAAATCATTGTCGCCGTCGTTGTCACTTTACTAGTTGGCGGTACTGCTCCATGGTGGTGGGACATAATCGCTCCGGAAAAATCTCAGGAAAAACCTGATGGCATTCCAACTTGGGATGGGCAGATTCAGGAAAAACCTGATGGCATTCCAACTCGGGATGGGCAGATTCAGGTTCGGTGTACTGCCAGTCCCCATTCAATTCCCGCTGGCGGACAGGTCGGAATCACGGTTCTGGCCTTCACAGAGCAGAGTTCTCCGGTCAGTAGCGCAAATGTTCGTATTGAAGCAGGCGGAGGATGGTTCTCCAGAAGCGGAACCACTATCGAGGTCGGACAGACGGACGCTGGTGGTGTATTCATGACCCAGTGGAGGTCTCCGAACCCAGCCGCGGGGGCATATGGAATGAACGTAACAGTGACCAAAGATGGTTTTACCGAGGGCAGGGATGAGTGCAATATCCCCATACAATAGAAGAAGCTACATACGGGATCATCTAACCATTCGCTGCACCTGACTGCGGGGGGCTGTGCCGTAATTAGAGTTTTGTGGTATCTCAAGCTTTTATCTTGTTTACAAAGTTTGGTGGTAATCCGCCCCGCAGCAGGTGAGCTTGATCGTTAGCACCAGATTGAACTAACCACCAGAAGGAGGAAGAGACATGGGAAAATGTCCGAAATGTGAAAATCTTATTACAACCGTCAACATTGAAGACGTTACTGTAAATCATCTTTTTCAGCCTGGTTGGAAAGGAATTTCATATCTTTGCCCATTTTGTAATTCTGTTCTGAGTGTACAGATTGATCCGATTGCGGTACGCACTGACATTTCAGACCATGTAGATCAGGCAGTTGCTCCTGTTTCGCAGGAGGTTGTTACCTTGCGTAGTCAAGTCACTCGGTTGGAGCAACTTTTAGCGCAGTTGTTGCAGCCACGGCGCTAGGGTTGCGTGGGTTCAGATGTCTGTCTGGTTCAGGAGGAAGTAAGTTAGGGTCGGAACCTGATTATTAGGAAATAGAGGAAATAGGGGGACATTTCCCCTATTTATTGACCTAACAAATTGTTGCAGCGGACGGCGGGGGCTGCGGGGATATTTTAGGGGCAAACCGTGAATGTGGAATGCACAATAATTCGGTGAGGCAGAGGAAAAGGAAAAGACAGCGAATCAAAGCTTTTGTCTAACCCTGCGTTGCAGTTGACGGCGGGGGACTGTGCCGTGGTCAGAGTTTTGTGGTCTCTCAAAGTTTTATCTTGCTATCAAACTTTTGTGGTAATTCTCCCCGCCGCACCTGAACTTTATCGTTAGCCACTCAACAAATAAAACTTGATATAGGAGGGAGAAATTATGGGACGAATTGTAGCACAAGTTGAAATATCGAATCCACAAGATGAGGGGAAGAATTTGACATGCAGTATATTTGTTGATACTGGTGCTGCTGGATTAATTCTTCCAATGGCATGGAAAGAACGCTTGGGGAAATTTGCAAGCAGTGAAGTTGTAGATCTTGTGTTAGCGAACAATGAAGTAGTTAAAGGTGAAGCGTGTGGACCTGCAGGAATTCAAATAGAAGGATTCCGAAAAGTCTTTAACGAAGTAACCTTTATGGAGATGGAAAAAGCAGAAAATGGTGAATACGAACCCCTTTTAGGATATATAATTCTGGAACAAACACAAGTAGCCGTTGATATGCTTGGACATCGTCTTGTACCTGTGAAATATATCGATTGCAGATAAATTAAACAATAAGATTTATCGTTAGGGTCAAACCGTGAATGTGGAATGCACAATAATTCGGTGAGGCAGAGGAAAAGGAAAAGACAGCGAATCAAAGCTTTTGTCTAACCCTGCGTTGCAGTTGACGGCGGGGGACTGTGCCGTGGTCAGAGTTTTGTGGTCTCTCAAAGTTTTATCTTGCTATCAAACTTTTGTGGTAATCCTCCCCGCCGCACCTGAACTTTATCGTTAGGCAATGATGCTTTATAGTTTTATGGCATACTAATAAGTGGAGGAAGAAAATGGTTAAAACATTAGAAGCAGTATTTGATGGCAAAGTATTGCATCCTGAGGGACCGATAGATTTACAGCCAAACATACGCGTCCGCATAACAATCCAGACCATCACTACACGGAAAACAAAAGCGCGTTCATTCCTTTGTACTGCTCGATCACTTAATTTGGAAGGCCCTTCTGACTGGTCAACACGGATAGAAGAATACCTATATGGAAGGTAAAGTGATGCCAATGAGTAAAGTTTTTCTTGATACCGCATATGCTATTGCACTATCTTCGCCCAACGATGAGCAACACAAAAAAGCCGTGCAGATTGCAGAACAATTGGAAGCGGATGCAACTAAGTTGGTTACAACGCGAGCTGTCATATTGGAAATTGGAAATGCATTAGCTAAGTTACGGTATCGTAAAGCTGCAGTCGAATTATTGGACTCACTCGAACAAGACCCAAATGTTGAAATCATCCCAATTTCGGAAGAATTGTATAAGCGTGCATTCCAGTTTTATCGTGAGCGACCAGATAAGGAATGGGGAATTACAGATTGTATATCTTTTGTTATTATGCAGGAGCAAAGGTTGACAGCGGCACTGACAACAGATGAACACTTCCAACAGGCTGGCTTTCAAGCACTCCTAATGGATAATTAGGGTCAAACCTTGAATATTGAATTTACTTTTTGCATAACTTATTGATAACAAAAGAGATAAGAAAAGAAAAAGATGGCAAAGCATAGTTTTTACCTAACAAATCGTTGCAGTTGACGGCGGGGGACTGTGCCGTGGTCAGAGTTTTGTGGTCTCTCAAAGCTTTATCTTACTATCAAACTTTTATGGTAATCCTCCCCGCCGCACCTGAACTTTATCGTTAGGTGGATTGAAGATAAGTGGATTGAAGATAACATGATAAGTGGGTTTAAGGTTTCGCTTCGAGCAGCAAAGGAATCTGATCGTCGGCAGGTGTATAAATGGTTAGCTTGCTCTGACTTGACGCCATCAATGATGGGTCCTCCAGACTTTCCCGACCATCCGGTTCCAACCTGGGAAGAGTTTTGTTCAGATTACAAAGCACATTACTTTGATGACTCTGCCATATATTCTGGCAGGTGCTTCATTATCACGGTTGCACATGAAGGCGTTGGTGTGGTAAGCTATAATCAGATTAACCAGAACAGAAGAGAAACCGAATTAGACATCTGGCTTCGCTCAGAATCTGATTGTGGAAAGGGATACGGCTCTGATGCTTTGAAAACGCTATGTGATTATCTACATACCACTTACGGCATTGAAAGCTTTATCCTCAGGCCGTCTGCAAGAAACCAACGAGCTATTGCCGCATATCAACGAGCGGGTTTTAAATTATTGTCTCTTTCGTCTGGTAAACAAAGAGCCGAATATGGTCCAGGAGACTACGTTGATACAGTGGTACTTTGCAAGCATATGTCCACCTAACCAATCGCTGCACCTGACCACGGCTATCGCTCGGGCAGGTGAGCTCAATCGTTAGACAGGCCGGGGGCAGACAAGAAGAAGAAGAAGGAGGAGTTATTCCTGTTGGAAGTTTCAGGGAGAATATTTGCTCCTTAGTGGCCTATACCAGGCCTGCGAGATTGATGCTTTTCGCAAAGAGTTGCTTATCCCTTAAAAGCAACAGGGGGGAGTCTAAGAGGGCTTACTGAAAAGTGATAGTTAGGTAAGATAGAGGAAGCAAAAAGAAAGAGACGGCGAAGTGCAGCTTTTTCTAACCATTCGCTGCACCTGACTGCGGGGGGCTGTGCCGTTTTCAAAGTTTTGTGATTTATCAAGCTTTTATCTTGCTTACAAGGTTAGTGGTAATTCACCCCGCAGCAGGTGAGCTCAATCGTTAGGCTAATAAAAATAATCACACAGAGACACAAAGTCACAAAGGAATTGAATAAAACAATAAACCTTTGTGTTCTTTGTGGCTTTGTGTGAGAAAATAAAAAGGAGATATTTTAGGGTCAACCGTGAATGTGGAATGCACAATAATTCGGTGAGGCAGAGGAAAAGGAAAAGACAGCGAATCAGAGCTTTTGTCTAACCCTGCGTTGCAGTTGACGGCGGGGGACTGTGCCGTGGTCAGAGTTTTGTGGTCTCTCAAAGTTTTATCTTGCTATCAAACTTTTGTGGTAATTCTTCCCGCCGCACCTGAACTTTATCGTTAGACTAATAAAAATAATCATACAGAGACACAAAGTCACAAAGGAATTGAATAAAACAATAAACCTTTGTGTTCTTTGTGGCTTTGTGTGAGAAAATAAAAAGGAGATATTTTAGGGTCAAACCGTGAATGTGGAATGCACAATAATT
>JBFLYA010000119.1 GCA_040757115.1 bacterium
TGTGGAAAACAACAAATTTCCATAAATTTCTATTAGTTTCTATTAATTTCAATTTTTTTAATAATATCTCCCTATCTCCTTAATCTCCACATCTCCTTTTGTTACACCACCTGAACGCTTACAAATATTAAAATGCAAAATGACATATCAAATATCATATCAAAAATCAAAGAGCAAATATCAAAATTAAGGAATTCTTTTATTCTTATTTTTGATTTTTAATATTTGATTTTTTTTATTGCCTTACAAGTACTTTTGCATTTTACTTTGTCATTTTGCTTTTTACATTTTGATATTTGCATTAAACTCCTTGTGGAATATTTCGCACCGGTATCCTATTGTTTAACAAAGAGTTACTTCTCAAATCAACGCTCAATTCCTGAATCCTTGATTTAATCAGGGACAGGAACAGGTTTTATCCGAGAGCATTCAAAATTAAGGAGGAGGTAAAAATGTCTATAGTAGAAGAAAAAAGAAAAGAGGAACCTATTTATGAACGATTAGGTCCAGATGAGTGTTTTATCCTGAATAAAAACGATGAAGGGATATTAGTAGTGTGTAATAAAGGTGGGAAACCTAAAATCCAACGTATCACTATTCCCCCTAAAAGTGAAAGGAAAACAAAACCAAAGCAATGACAAATTATTTGTTTGACACAATGATATTAGTTGCGATTATATGCCAAAAGAAAGTGCCTGAAAAGTGGTATTGTATATGGCAACAGATACAAGAAAAAACAAAAAAGTTATTATTGTTTGAACCACTGATAGCTGAGGTTTTTTATCAATTGATTAAAATAAAACAAGAACACTTTGTTAAGCAAGATATTTTAAAGATAAAAGGACTCCCTTGTACTTCCATAATTAAATTAGACGATAATCTTTCTTTTAAGGCAGGCAAAATTCATTACCAATCCCAAAATATTAGTTTGGTTGATGCTTTTTCACTCTGTATAGCAGAAAGATATAAAGCGATAATTTTTACAACAGATTATTCCTTAAAAAAATCTGCAGAGAAATTAAATATCAAAACAAGTTATTTACCTAAAGAAGAATTAGGTTACTAAGGAGGCTTTGGGGTCTGACCCCACCATCTTGCTATGATAAAAAATGGTGAATTAAAAAAACTTTTTAATAAATTTGTGAAAAGCGAAGAATGGGAAAAAATTAAGAGTGTCATTCTGGACAAGATAGGCTCTACCTCTTGCTGGCTAATTGACATAGAAGGTCATTACAACTTTAAAAAACAGGATGATAAGAATTTTTGCCAGATGATTAAATCCACTCCCGGCGGGGCAAATAGATGTGAGAAGTCTTTCCTGTTCACCTTACAGCAGGCAAGACGGACTAAAATGCCTGTTTGTATTATGTGTGATGCGGGTCTATTAGGATTTGCCTGCCCAATATTAGTTGGGAAAGAAGTAGTTGGAACCATCGGCGGCTGTCAGATTGCTAACTCGGATGTGGGTTATTCAGCCTATCAAGAAATAGCCAGAAAGTTTAATCTCCCGGCAGATGATTTTATAACCATTCTTCAAAAAGAAGACCACCTTATCTCAATGGATGTCCTTGAAATAGAAGTAGAATTGATTACCTTGCTGGCACAATCAGCCATAGAATTGGTTTTTAAACGCGAGCAGTTACTCGAAAGAGAAGAAGAAATAAAAGGAATATCCGAATCTTACCAATTATTTGGTTCAAATCGTGAATCTATCCTTAATCTCGGTAAGGAGAATATTTACTCTTTAATTGTTAATATGGTTGCCCGAGCTATGGGTGCGGAGATATGTTCATTAATGTTAGTGGATGAAGATACTAAAGAATTAATAATGAAAGCCGCAGTGGGATTGGAAATACCTATTGTTTCGAAGACTAAAGTGAAAGCTGGCGAAGGCGTAGTGGGATATGTCATCAATACAGGTAAATCTTTATTAGTTGAGGATATTGACAATGACCCGCGTTTTACCAGAACTTTTCACTCAAATAGATATTACACCAAATCACTTCTTACCTGTCCTTTGCGTGTTAAAGATGAAGTCGTAGGCGTGATTAGTGTTAATAATAAATATACCCACGGACCTTTTAATCAAAAGGACTTAGAACTATTGGAACAAATATCTCATCATATTAACCAGGCTTTGACGAACTTATCCCCATATCCTTCAGAAGAGGAAAAGATAAAAGAACTCAAAGCCGCCGAGGTCGCCCGATTACGCTCTGAGGCAGAACAATTAGAATTACTTTGTAATGTTAAACGAGAAGAGATAAAGGAACTTGAACGCCAGGCAGAGGAATCGGGCAAAGCCAGAGTTCAACCTCCAGAAGAATTACTCACACAGATTGAAGAACAAAAGACAGTGCTCGAGGAATTAAATAAAAAAATAGCGAGTTATGAGGAAGAATTAACCAGAAGACCTAAACTTGAAGAAATGAATGAGATAAAGATTAAACTTGAGGCAGACGCATTAAAACTAAAAGATTATGAAACTGAGATAGGAAAATTAAACGCAACCATTGCTGAAATAACCACAAGACCCCAAATAGAAGATATTGAGATGCTTCGAGCCCAGTCAATAATCGCCGAAGAGGCTAAATTAGCCAGCGAAGAATTGAAGGCTAAACTGGAAGAAGAATCTATGAAGTCCCAACTCCAGGTTGAAGAAATAGAGAGATTAAAAGCCGAACTTGAGTCGATGAAAGAATCTGTCTCGAGAGCAGAAGAGTATAAAGTCAAGGCTGAGGCTGAAAATTTGAAGGTTTTAGCCCTGACAGAGCAAATTCAAGAATTTACAACTCAAGTTGGTGAGATGGAAATGCTTAAATCACAAGTAACGGAATTGAAGGAAAAGGTTAAGGTTGAATTGCCGGCTGGTGTTGAACCAAAAGACTTCGAAGCATATTCCAGGTCATTAAAAACTAAATTAGAGGCTGAAGAAACAAAGACAAAAACCTTGACTGCCCAGATAAATGAACTTAAGACACAAATCCAGGACCAACGACTAAAAAGACAGATAGAGGAATTAGAGAGGTTAAAAAAAGAACGTTCGACTTTAGAACAATTACGGGCTCAAACCGCTTTAATTACAGAGTTAAGGGTTGAGGCAGAAAAGGCAAAAGAAAAAACAAGAACGGAACATACGGAGTTAGAAGAGTTGAAGGCTCAGCAGGCAAAGTTAAACCTTTTGTATCAGGTTAAGCAAGAGATTAAAGAGACATTACGCCAGGAGGCAGAGGCAAAAAGAGCTGAGGATACCAAAGGACAAACTGAAGCACAAGAAAGATTAAAAGAATTACGCGCCCAGGCTGAAGAATTAGAAAAACTTCGCGCCCAAACACGAGAACTTAATTTCTTATTCCGTATGACTAAAGAATTATCTCAAATGATGGAAAAGGAAAAAATTCTTGAATTAATCCTCAATGAAACATATACATATCTTGATTATCATCTGGGCGCCTATCTGATTATAAAAGATGAAAAACTTCAGGGAATCCTGCGACGAAATTGTCAGGTTAATGAAAAAATAATCGAAGATTTAAAGCAAAAGATGTTAAATCAATGGCTACAATGGAATCCACGACGCAAAAAGGATGCAAAAAGACTAATTTCTCTGGAGGTTATTGGTGAGGTAGTAAAATCTGTCTCTCAACAAGAGGACCGTCTCCCTGCCTTCATCAGTGCTCCGATTAAAGAAGGAAATAAAATTATTGGCATCCTGAGTGTTTGTAGTTTTACTAAAGATGAGTTTTCTCCAATAGAAAAAAGACTCCTGACCATCATTGGCGACCAAATATCTGTTGCCTTAGAGCGGGGTAGATTATTTGGCGAAATGAAGGATTCTGCAGAACGGGATGAATTAACTAAAGTCTATAATTTTAGATATTTTGAGAAGTTTTTTGATAAAGAATATGAGTTAGCCCTGCGATATAATCAACCACTTTCTTTAATCGTCTTAGATTTTGACCATTTGAAATACTTTAATGATACTTATGGGCATCAGGCAGGAAATCGGTTGATAAAGATTATTGCTCAATTAATCCAGCGTAAAGTTCGCAAGACAGACTGGGTAACAAGATTTGGCGGTGATGAGTTCACCATTGTTTTGCCGCAAACAAGTCAATCTGCGGCAATGTTGGTCGCAGAAAAAATACGCAGTGAAATTGCCAAACACCAGATGGTATTTGAAGGTAAATCTTTCAATTTAACTGCCAGTCTGGGGGTATCGACCTGCTATAAAGAAGACGATAAGTCATTTAATGCCAAGATGTTAGTTTCAAGGGCAGACCAGGCACTTTATTGGGCAAAGGAAGCTGGTAGAAACCGCGTCTGCCTGTATCAAACCGGTATGGAACAAAAACCCATCAAACCCCACTATCAATGGAAAGATGTCATCCTCGCCCTGATGAGACCTTTATCTTAATTTGTCCGTAACCGTTCAGGTAGTCCTTTACCGCAGAGACGCAGAGAAACCAGAGAGGAAAATATCTTTTTTTTCGCGTTTTTCGGTGTTTAAAGGTGGTGTCTGAAAATAACGCTAATAGTGAAATCTATGCAGATTTGGTGTCCAAAAGGGGATAAGGAGATAAAGGAAGATATGGAGATTATTCATTGTCCTTTCCAAAATTTTAGAATGAATTTATCTCCTAATCTCCATAATCCCCATATCTCCTTTTCTTACACTATGTTAACCTTTATGCTAGTGCTCCGTCGCTGATAATTTGATAGATTGTTTTTCTACCTGTTATTCCCGCACAAGCGGGAATCCAAATTTTAGTAAGCGTTCAGGTGGTGTAACAAAAGGAGATGTGGAGATTAAGGAGATAGGGAGATATTATTAAAAAAATTGAAATTAATAGAAACTAATAGAAATTTATGGAAATTTGTTGTTTTCCACAATCAATTTCTACCTATTTCTATAAATTTCAATCTATTTCTATTATCTTATCTCCATATCACTCTTATCTCCTTATCCCCTTTCTTACACTTTTGATATATAGCCTGAACGGTTACTAATTCTTGGTATAGTGATTTTCAACCAGCATAAGGACATCTGGGATAATTTTAACCTTTGGTTATATGGTTATTCCTGCTCTAAGTGCTCTTATAGCAGTGAGGAATCTCAAAAAGGCATTCTTAATCTCGGTAATCTTTGGGTTAATAGCGACCCTCTTGGGATTGCATCTCTCCTTCCTATTAGATTTACCTTCAGGACCAACTATTGTAACTGTTTTATGTATCTTATTAGCGTTGAGTTGGTTAAGCAAGAAAGATTCGTTTTTTATATGAGCATTACCACCACATCTGGTGTCCATAGCAGTTCGCCAACTGCTCAAAAAATGCTTAAGTCAGTGCCATTCGAACGCTCCCCTATTTATTACATGCACCCAAAATAAAAAAATATTTGACAAAATGAATGCTTTCTGTTACAATTCTAATTGAGATTAAATCTTAATTACAATTGAGGATTAAAATGAGCACCAAAGAAAAAGTTTTTAGGGATTATTTAAAACAAAAGGGACTAAAATTTACCCCTGAGCGTCAATTAGTTCTAAAATATGCCTTTGAAATCCATAGTCATTTTGAGGCAGAAGACCTGTTTCTCAAGATAAGAAAAAGTGGCAATAGGGTTTCTAAAGGCACCATTTATAGAACCTTGCCTTTATTAATCGATTGTAACCTTATTAGAACCGTAGAATTTGTTGAGCAGCATTTACATTATGAACATGTCCTGGGACATAAACATCATGAGCATTTAGTCTGTTTGAAATGTGGTCAGGTTATTGAGTTTTACAATGGTATCATTGAAGATGAATTAGAAAGGATATGCAGTAAAAATAAATTTAGATTAAACGGTCACAAGATAGAAGCTACTGGCTATTGTGAAAAGTGCCAATAAAGGGTACGTGTTTAGCGTGTTCCAAATTGCGTTGATTTGAGAAGTAACTCTTTGTTAAACAATAGGATACCGGTGCGAAATATTCCACAAGGAGTTTAATGCAAATATCAAAATGTAAAAATCAAAAGGACAAAGCAAAATGCAAAAATACTTGTAAGGCAATATAAAAAATCAAATATTAAATATTAAAAATCAAAAATAAGAATAAAAGAATTCCTTAATTTTGATATTTGCTCTTTGATTTTTGATATGATATTTGATATGTCATTTTGCATTTTTTGTATTACACAACTTGTTGTGTTTGAAGTGGTTTCGCACTAAGTCAGTACCATTCATTTGTGCTCTCTGAGCACGCTAAACAGGTACAATATAAGGAGGGTATTTTATGTGGAAAAGAATCTTTCTTGTTCAGATGGAGATAGGAGAAAGAGGAAGAATAATAGAGATTCAGGGCGGAGCAAGAATGAGTTTAAGATTAGAGAATTTGGGAATTAGAGTTGGTGAAGAGATAAAAAAGATAAGTCAACAAGCGATGCGTGGTCCAGCGGTAGTTGAGGCAGGAAAAAGCCAGGTAGCAATTGGATTTGGGATAGCATCAAGGATATTGGTAGAAGTAGAGGAGGGGAAAGAAATCAATGAAAATTCTTCTAATGGGTAATCCCAATGTAGGTAAAAGTGTAGTTTTTTCAAGACTTACCGGTGTTCATGTCATTACCTCTAATTATCCTGGCACTACCGTAGAATTTACTAAAGGCGTTATGCATCTACCAGAGGAATTAGGGTTTAGTGGAGAGACGGCTGAGGTTATCGATGTGCCGGGAGTGTATTCTTTAGAGCCTATCTCCAGAGCCGAAGAGGTTGCTATTGAGATGCTTAAGGAAGGGGATATGGTTATCAATGTGGTTAACGCCACCAATCTTGAAAGGAGTTTGAATCTCACACTTCAATTGCTTAAAAAGAGAATTCCTATCATTGTTGCCCTCAACCTCTGGGATGAAGCCCAGCATACCGGGATAAAGATTAATGTGGAAAAACTCGAACAATCACTTGGAGTTCCTTGCATTCCTACCTGTGCCATAACTGGCGAGGGGTTTAAAGAATTGGTATCCAAAATAAAAGAAGCAAAGATAGCAGAGTATGACTATGAGGAGGTAGAGAGATGGCATGAGGTTGGTAATATTACTGCCAGGGTAGAAGAAATAAGCCATCGGCATCATATGTTTAGAGAAAGACTACAAGACGCCTCAATATCTTTCTGGACAGGCATCCCCATAGCATTAATAGTCCTCTTTGCCACATTCCAGATAATTAGATTTATTGGTGAGGGATTGATAGGTTATGTATGTGAGCCATTTTTTGAGAATTTATGGGCGCCATTGATCTTAAAACTCTCAAATATTTTAGGTGGTGATAGATTCATTCACAACATATTGATTGGTAGATTGGCAGATGGGAAGGTAGATTTTGGCGAGTCATTTGGACTTCTTACCACCGGGCTTTATGTTGAGTTTGGGGCAGTGCTTCCCTATGTTTTTGCCTTCTATCTTATTCTCTCTTTCTTAGAGGATTCAGGTTATTTGCCCAGGTTAGCCGTGTTAGTTGATAACATTATGCACCGTTTAGGATTGCACGGCATGGCAATAATCCCAATGATGCTTGGCTTTGGGTGTAATGTGCCAGGTGTTTTAGCCACAAGAATTATGGAGACAAAGCGAGAAAGGTTTATTGCCGCAACATTAATGGCTATTGCTATCCCTTGTATGGCAAAAACAGCAATGCTCATTGGACTGATAGGCAAATATGGAGCATTGGGTTTAGGGATAGTATTTGGCACACTGTTTATTGTTTTAATTATTTCTGGAGTGTTCTTAAACAAAATTACAAAAGGTGAATCAATGGAGATATTTCTTGAAATACCTCCATATCGATTTCCATATTTTCGACTGTTGGTAAAAAAAATCTGGATGAGAATCTGGTGGTTTATTCGAGAAGCAACCCCCTGGTTATTATTGGGCGTATTGATTGCCAATATATTGTATGCCTTTAGAATAATTGATGTTGTTGGAAATTTCACTGCCCCTCTAATTTCAGGAGTTTTTGGTTTGCCTGAGGAAGCGGTTGGTGCCCTTTTGCTTGGGTTTTTGCGAAAGGATGTCGCGGTAGGAATGCTTATTCCATTAAATCTTACATTTTCTCAAACGGTCGTTGCCGCTGTGGTCCTGGGTATGTATTTTCCCTGTGTGGCTACCTTTGCTATCATGGTAAAGGAACTTGGGGTAACAGGCATGCTCAGAGCTACAATATTCATGATTATTTCTACCTTGCTGGTAGGTGGAATACTTAATTTGGTGATTGGTAAATGGTAATCATTTACAAAAATGTGTGTCCTCTTATTCCCGAATCATGTTAGTCAAGTCAAATGTTGTCTTCAAGATTCTTTCGGTAATATCTTCAGATAAAGAACCCATTCCACAACTTGGTGTGATAAATAGATTTTTTAATAATAGGTCTTTTGGAATATCCTGACTGACTAACTTACTGGCTAAAAGCTCTATCCCTTCGTTGAATCTTCTAAATAAAGGATGAACATTCTCATTCAGAATTTCTTCAGAACTTGGAACAATTCCCCAGGCAAGCATTCCCCCTCTATTTAAAAATACGGTTAATTCTTCCGGGTATAAAGCAAGATTCAAAATGAACTCGTAGGCATCAAAATTAACAATATCTACGCTTGTTTCCATAAGCACTGACCAATCGGTATTACCACAGCAATGAATACCAACTAAGGCATTACTATTTTCTTTAATAGTTTTAATTACTTCATTTAAAGAAGAAACTATTGTTTCCTTACTTAAACTAATATAGGCAGAACCAAAGGCAGATAAATATGGTTCATCAATGAAGATGATTATTGGTAGATTCAGGTCTTTAAGTTTTGTGATTTGCCAGACTGATTTCATTGCCAATCCCTTAATTATCGTGTCAAATAATTGCTCATTATAGATAATTGCCCTTTTTGTTTCATCAGGAACCGTCAAACCAAAACTAATAGGTCCGGTGATTTGTCCTTTGATAAATTTAATTCCGGCAGGCATCTGTTTTTTTAAATACCCGAGCATAGCATAAAATCCCGCCGCATAATCCTCGCCTATTTTAAAATACTCTATTTCCTTATCAAGATAGTTTTGATAGAATTTTTCTAATTGGGATTCTACATCTTTAGTTGTATCGAAGAAAATCCTCTGGTTTTCTTCATCCCATATCAGACAGGGCAAATTCTCACTATATTGGAGATACATATTTTCTTTAAAAGACAACTGTGGTAATTGGGGCCAGATAGGCACATCTGGCAGGTTATCTAATATGAGCGTGATAGTTTTTTCAATATCTCTATGTGGCAGACTGCCAATAGCTGTGGCAAAACAATTCATTTTGCTTCCCTCCTTTTCATTTGGTAATTGGTGAATGGTAATTAGTTAAATGGTTTCGTCGTGAGCTCAGCCGAATGGTATTTAATTACCAACAGTTACCAGAATCAAATTCCGCGTCTTATTTGTTCAACACTTTTATTATACCAAAGTCTTCAATTAAATGCAAGAAAAAAAGTAAAATGGCTGGGTGTAATAATTTTTTTAACAAATTTCTCTTGAAAAATTATATCATAAATGTTATAATAATAGGGCTTTACGAAATTAAAAGTAAGTAATCGGTTAATTGGTAACTAATTACCAGTTACCATTTACCAAATATAAGGAGTTGTCCCAAAATGATAGAACGATATACATTACCACAAATGGCAGGTATCTGGACATTGGAAAATAGATACCAAAAAATTCTTGATGTTGAGATTTGTGCCTGCGAGGCACAGGCAGAATTAGGATATATTCCAGAGGAAGCAGTTAGGGTCATAAAAGAGAAGGCAAAATTTGATGTCAAACGAGTCCAGGAGATAGAAAAAACAACCCAGCATGATGTTATTGCTTTGTTAACCAATGTCGCTGAGTATGTTGGAGAAGAATCACGATTTATTCATTTTGGGCTTACTTCTTATGATGTGGTTGATACTGGATTATCTCTGATGATAATAGAGGCTCTTGGTATTATCGAAGATGACTTAATAAAATTAAGTGAAACATTATTCGCCGGGGCGATAAAATATAAAAAAACCATAATGATAGGTCGCACTCATGGAGCCCATGCGGAACCTATTACCTTTGGTTTAAAATTAGCCTTATGGTATAAAGAGACTCAACGCAATCTACTCAGAATTAGAGAGGCAAAGGAATGTATCAGGGTGGGTAAACTATCCGGTGCCGTGGGCACATACTCCCAGATTGACCCAAAGGTAGAAGAATATGTTTGTCATAAACTTGGATTAACACCAGCAGAAGTTTCAACTCAAGTTATTCAACGAGACCGACATGCCCAGGTTTTGACGACATTAGCCATCATTGCCTCATCATTAGATAAATTTGCTACAGAGATTAGAAATCTGGCACGCACAGATATACGAGAGGTAGAGGAGGCTTTTGGAGAGGGACAAAAAGGTTCTTCCGCGATGCCGCATAAACGCAATCCCATTACTTGCGAGCGAATTTCTGGGTTAGCCCGAATTGTCCGAGCAAACGCCCTCGCCTCATTAGAAAATATCCCGCTGTGGCATGAACGCGATATCACTCATTCCTCAGTTGAACGAATAATCCTGCCTGATTCCTTTACCTTAGTCAACTATATGCTGGTTAAATTCAGGGATGTGGTTAAAAATTTAGTCATTTATCCTGAAAATATGCGGAAAAATATTGACAAAACGCATGGCTTAATTCACTCTCAACGGGTTTTATTAGCATTGGCATACAAAGGACTCTCAAGAGAAAACGCATATAAATTAGTCCAGCGAAATGCGATGAAGTCTTTGGATGAAGGAATTGAATTTAAAGATTTGCTTAAAAAAGACCGCGAAATATTAAAGGTTTTGAAGGCTAAAGAAATAGAGGCTTGCTTTGATTTAGGCTATTTTATTCGACATATTGATTATATCTTTGAGAGATTAGAAATATCGTAACCGTTCAGGTAGTCCTTTACCGCAGAGACGCAGAGGAACAGAGAAGACATAGAAATAAAGTAACTATTCAGCCATTGATTAACACGGATTAGCACGGATAAAAAAATAAAATCAGTATTTCATCTGTGTCCCTCTAATTATTTATTACTGTTTAATTCCAATCCACTTATGATTGTTTGAAGATTAAAGTTCTCTTTCAATTCATCTGCCTTACTGCCGGCAACCTTTTTATTCATGTAACGGCGATAATAGCCCGCCTTGTTTGTCGAGTAATGATAGGGATTGATATTAAAGGGTATTTCCGAGACTTCTCCCTTAAAATATTTTTCCCAAAACCAGATTCCAACACCATGCTCAAAATAGGGTTTTGCATCTATAACACGCTTTGTTGTATTCGGATGGTCTTCGATATGACGCCACCATCCACAGCCATTTTGAAACTGGCTGAGAGATGCCCCTTTGGTAGTGCATCCAATCATTTCAAACCAACGTTTGTAAAAAAGAGGGGTACCGTTGATTAATCTATTTATTCGTTGCATGAAGCCCACTTTGGCTCGAACTCCGATATATTGCCCTTCCCTGATTCTGGAAAATTCCATATCAATTTTCCTCATTAATGAGACGGGAATGAGAACATCCGAATGCCAAAAAGCGAGGATGTTAGAGAAGAGATGGGCAAACTCCAAAGGGAAATGCATCCACATGAGCGGTAACTTCAGCCTATTGTTGAAGTCAATAAATATTGAGCGGGAAGTAAGTCTTGGGGTTGGATATCTGCCGTCTGTTCCGACAACAGGCGTCCATCCGATAGCATTGACAAGTTGTTGTTGAACAAAGCACCATTCCTCATCCAAACACCAGCATAGCCAAGGTTTGGAAACGCCCTGAAGTTGTTTTTTCCAATCATCTGCTGAAAGAAAAACTAATTCCAAATACTCTTTCGGAAAGAACTTCCAATTTCCGGTACCGATAATTCCCTCATTCCTTGAAAGAATCCAATCCATTTCACTCTCCAATTAATTTATCTATTTGTCAGTCAGGTGCTATAGCAGTTATTAGTCAAAATTTTACTCACAGTGGATAAGTAAAAAATCCCAAATCCCAAGCACCAAATCTCAAATAAACACCAAATTCCACATACCAAAAAGCGAATTAGAGATTAGTGAATTAGAGATTAGATCTTATGTAACCGTTCAGGCTATATATCAAAAGTGTAAGAAAGGGGATAAGGAGATAAGAGTGATATGGAGATAAGATAATAGAAATAGATTGAAATTTATAGAAATAGGTAGAAATTGATTGTGGAAA
>JBFLYA010000120.1 GCA_040757115.1 bacterium
AGGATGATGAAAATGAATAGCACACGGATGACACGGATCGGATGAACGCTGATTTTATTTATTTCAGTTTTTTTCGTGTTTATTCGTGTTCATTCGTGGACTATTTTCAGGAGAAACGGTCATGTCCCGCTGGGGCACAAACGAGGATGAAAATGTGTGGAGTGCGGTAGCGAGCTTTCGCTTTCTTCGGACAAAGCGAAAGCAAGCTTTCGCACTCCAAAGGCTATTTTCAGGGGAAACGGGCATGTCCACAGGGTGGACACAAATGAGGATGAAAATAGTAGGTAGGAGATAGAAGGTAGGAGGTAGGCTTAAGGAGTGATGTTTTCTTTACTTTCTACTTTCTACTCTCTACTTTCTACTTCCTCATTTTCAGGAGAAACGGTCATGAGTCTGCGACTCACAAATGACGATGAAAATAAAGGAAGGATGCGGGCGGGAATGCTGAAGTCGAGCAACGCAGGCTAAAGCCTGCGGCTACCAGCCTTCTCGAGTCCCGAACCCTGAGTCCCGAGTCCCTATTTTCAGGAGAAACGCTCATGCCCACAGGGAGTGGGCACAAAGGAAAATGAAAATTAAGGGACTCGGGGCTCGGGATTCGGGAATAAAAAATCCCCTAACCCCTTAATCCCCCGCCAGCGGGGAGATAAAAAAATAAAAATCTGTGTAATCTGCGAAATCTGCGGATTATTTTCAGGAGAAATCTCTTACAGAACTTTCTCCTTGACAAAAGAATAAAAATTTGATATTCGTTACCTAAAAGAAGGATAAATTATGTTCCCCAAAGAAAGACTCAAAGAAATCATATAGCGGTTATTAACTGGAAGTTTACATAGGATAATACCCATAAATAAGGCATGAGAATAATCGTTCCGTTAGGAACATAATATCGGTAGAAATAGATAGACAAATCAATACAGTTCCGTAGATGGTAGAAAATTTATGGAAAGCCATTTACCGATATGTTGTCCCTATGGGACATTAAATGAAGGATGAGGTAGAATTTTTCACATTCCATTTTTTCCCATTTTATCATAAGAAAATGGAGGAAGGCAAGCCAAATGGACATAATTGTCTAAAAATATAGAGAGTTATAGCCCTAATTTGACATAGTGTAGTAATGGTTCACGCATAACTTGTTAATTCACTACGAGTAGTTACGAGTATTTAATTCTAAGTAAAGTTTTGAATAATAACTGCTATAAGCACTATTTCCCTGGTTACCATACAAATATATATTTCAAGGTTATTGTATGGTAACAAAATGCGCTTGACAAAAGTTACCATACATGGTATCATTTTTACAAGACTGTATGGTAACAGGAGCGTAGGTGATGAAAGTTATAAAAGGTGTATTAGAAGAAGAGCTTGAAAATTCTCTTAGAATGAAAGAAAAATATGAGGATGTTCTGTCGAATTTGTCCAAAGGAAGCCTGGTGGAAAAAGAGATAAAGGGACATAGATATTACTATATAGTCTTGAGGGAACATGGAAGGGTCAAGTTTATCTACAAAGGTAAACTTTCTAAAGAAGAAATAGAGAAATACCTTGAAATTAAAGAGTTAAGGCTTAAATATAAAAAGCTTCTTTCCCAGGTGAAAAAGCAAATAGCCTTTTTAGAGAGGTCATTAAGTGGAAAAGAAATACGAGCTGTGTCTTGAAGTATTAAGAAGACTCCAAAAAGAAAGGGTGTTAGAAGAGATTATAATTGTTGGTAGTTGGTGTATCTATTTTTACCGGGAATATTTCTCAAAGACTAACTATTCTTCTTCTATAAGGACAAGAGACATTGACTTTTTGGTTCCTCTGCCATTACACCTTAAGAAAAAAGTAGATATCCCTGAACTATTGAAGGATATGGGTTATATTATCGACTTTCATAGAAGTGGTTATATCAGGCTTTTGCATCCGGAACTCATCATAGAATTTTTAGTGCCGGAAAAAGGCAGGGGAGTGGATAAACCATATCCTTTACCCCAGTTAGGGGTGAATGCTCAAAGGCTACGATTTTTGGATTTTCTTGCACAGAATACAATAGTCCTTAAAACAGAAGAACTCACTTTAAATCTTCCCCATCCTGCTGCCTTTGGATTGCATAAACTTATTGTTTCTTCCCGAAGAACTAAAGAGGAGAAACGAATCAAAGAAAGGGAAGAAGCAGTAAAGGTCTTAAATGCTCTAATAGACCAGGGTGAAGAAAAGTTGATAAAGGATTTGTTTGATTCTATGCTCGCAGGCTGGAAAAAGAAGATACTAAATATCCTGAAGAAATTCGGAGGAGAAAGGATATTAAACATCTTAGAGGAGTAAAATCCATTAAGTGTGGAGGAGAAATAGAATACCATGAACCACAGTAAAGCATATCCATATTTAAAAGCAACCCTGGATGCATTGATTGAGGCGGCACCAGGTTGGGCAAAAGCTCCGGCTAAGTTCTGGTCCTCTTTATCCGAACAACTGAAGGATAAATCCAAAGAGAAAATCAAACAGTTAGAACAGGAGATAAAAGGGATTTCTAAAGATGATCTGGAGACAATGATCAAGGAGACTGGATGCGAGCAGAAGGAAGATATTGAGCTTATAATCGGAGCAGTGTCGTTAATCCCTGGACTTTGCCAGAAGATGGATTATCGGTTTGATAGAGTAGATAGTGTGCTTGAGGAAATGAGCGGGAAGCTGGATGAACTTTTGAGGAAACCAACATCTGAAAAACCCCTCCAGTTCCCTCTTCCATCCAGCTTGCACAACCAAACCCCGCCTGAGCCGAATTTTGTGGGTAGGGTTGAAATGCTTAAGGCAATCACAGATTGGTATAAATCCCTTGAGGTAAAGATTGGGGCATTAGTCGGCTGGGGTGGGGTGGGAAAATCGGCATTAGTCAGAAAGTGGTTTGATAGCTTGAAAGAAAATAACATCCAGCCTGATGGCATATTCTGGTGGGGATTCTATCGCAATGCCTTTCTTGAGCGTTTCCTTGAGGCGCTATTTGGTTATCTCTCCCAGGATAGATTTAAGCTTGATGACTACAAGACCTCCTGGCAGAAGATAGACAAAATAAAAGAGCTTCTTTTGGGAAGGGAATATCTCATTATCTTAGATGGACTTGAAGAGATGCAGAAATCACAAACAGGCGAAGAATTTGGTAAGCTGCAACATTCAGAGTTCACAGACTTACTCAAATACATTGCTGATGCAGATTTTAAAGGCTTATGCCTGATAACCACAAGGTTCCCTTTAACTGACATTGAGAAATACCCAAGCTATCAAAGGCTTGAGATAGAGGAGTTACTAAGAGAGGATACCCGGCTACTGTTTCAAAAGATTGGTGTAAGAGGAAAAGAAGATGAGATAGATACATCTGGGAAGAATTTAAAGGCCATACCCTAAGCCTTGTCCTCTTAGCAAATTATTTAGGCACGGGGGGTGATATTAAGAGAGCAAAGGAAATACCGCCATTCTATTCTGACCAAGAGGCAGGTGGAAAGGCACATAGAATCCTCCTCTGGTATGATAAGCAATTAAATGAAGAACAAAGAGACTTTATGAAGATATTCTCTTTATTTAGAGGTGCTGTCTCGGAAAGGGAGTTTAGGGAGGTATTCCAAACCAGGGTAGATTTCCATTTCCAGAGAATGGTAGATAACCTTTGCCAAAGAAGGCTCATTACCAAAGGCTCTGATAATACCTACACCACCCATCCCTTAATCAAGGGCTACTTTGAGTCTATATTTGATAAAAAAGAAAAGAAGCTAACCCATAAGGCAATCTATGAATACTTTGGAAAGATAGCAAAAGATAAACCAGAGACCTTAGAAGAGATGCAGCCTTTGTTTGAGCAGGTGCATCATGGATGTTCTGCCAGGCTTTATGATGAGGTGTGGAAGGATGTTTATCGGGATAAAATTGGAGGGTATCCATGCGGATATAAACTCCAACATAAGCTTGGTGCCTGGGAGACCGACCTATCCCTTGCCAGAACCTTCTTCCCGGATGGTAACCTTTCACAGATGCCGCAGGTAAGTGAGAAGAGCGACCAGGGCTGGTTGCTCAATGAAGCAGGACTGGCACTTCTTTCTACAGGACGGCCAAAAGAGGCAGAAGAACCATTGAAAACAGCAATCGGGTTATATGTTGAAGACAAAGAACTTGCTTATGCCTCTGCAGGTTATCAAAACTTGGCTAACCTTCAGTTTCGAGTAGGTAGGCTCAAGGAGGCAGATGAGAGTGCAAAAAAGGCACATGATGTAGCAGAGAAGGCAGGGTCTGAGAAGAATATCCGCAATTCAAAAGCCTATCTTGCCTGGATACTTCATCTTGCGGGCAAGGATGAGGAGGCAGAAAAGGGGTTTCAGCAGGCAGATGAGCTTCAAAGAAAGATCAGTGGGGATCGGTTTTACAGTATAACTGGAGTTTTCTATGCTGACTTCCTCCTCTCAATCAAGCAGATTGATGAGGCTTTTGAACTTACCAAAGCAAACCTTGAGATCTGCCAGAGGAATAATTTTGTAAACAGCATCTCCCGCTGTCACCGCTGCTTAGCTGCCATTGAAAGGCTAAAGGGAAACCAGAAGGAAGCCAAGGCCCATCTTCAGCAGGCCCTTGAGATTGCCAGAAAGGTTGGTATGCCTTATCTTGAAATAGAAGCCTTGCTTGAGTTGAGCAGGTTGTGGTTGGATATGAAGAAATATAAAGAGGCTATCTCTCAGGCAAACCAGGTCCTGAAGCTATGTGAAAGAACAGGCTTTTTACTCTACGAACCCGAGGCAGAGCTAATCTTAGCCAGGGCATATTTATCCCAGGGAAACCTACAGGAAGCAAAACCCCTTGCCCAATCATCTTACGAAAAAGCCAAAACTATGGGTTATTATTGGCCACAAAAGGAGGCAGAAAGGATTTTTAAAAAATGAAACACATCTTTATTACGGGCAAACCCAAATCAGGTAAGACCACCCTTTTTAAAGAGCTAATCCCTTATTTGAAAGATGAGGGTGGATTTTATACCCAAGAAGTCCTTTACCAAGATAAGCGCATAGGTTTTGAGATTATCACCCTGGATGGAAGAAGGGGTTTATTGGCAAGGAAAGGGTTAAGCTCACCATTTAACCTGGGAAGCTATGGAGTAGATGTAAAGGACTTAGATGAGATTGGTGTAGCGGCAATAGAGGAAGCAATAGAGAACAAAAAGGTTATTGTGATTGATGAGATTGGGAAGATGGAATTATACTCAAAGAGATTTAAAGAAGTAGTACTTAAAGCCCTGGATAGTGGTAAATTTCTCCTGGGGATAATTCACCAGGCTAATCTTCCATTTTTAGAGAGAATCAAAAAGAGGGATGATGTCTTAATCTTAGAGTTAACTTCAGAAAATAGAGGAGAAGTCTTCAAAACCATAAAGGGTATTATAGACTCCTGGTTATGAGAAAAAAGTCTGTTGCTATACTAAATATAATAAGTTAGACTAAAAGAGATTAAACCACGAAGGACACGAAGGGCACGAAGTGAAATTTGACACATTATCAAATAAACTCATTGTAGAACTCAAAAGTGTTGAGAGAACATTATCTATTCATGAAGCTCAAATATTGACATATATGAAGTTAGCAAATATCAAAGTTGGTCTATTGATAAATTTCAATGTAGAAAGATTGAAAGAAAACATAAAAAGATTTGTCTTGTCCAATCTTCGTGACCTTCGTGCTCTTCGTGGTGAATAGTTACAAAAGAAAGTAGATGATATTCTAAATTCAATATTCAGGTTTGCCCCCAATACTTCACTCGGTTGGTCCTTTTGAGGACAAAAACAACTTTTTCGTTATCCTGTGAGATAGATTAGTGGTAGAACGGAATCTGAGCTCGGTCTAAATAAGATAACAGGCGACGAGGTGCTGATTACCAATATTTTTAAGTTTGGGTATCTGTTTTTTGCAAATATCTTTTACCAGAGGACATCGTGGTGTAAACCGACATTCGGGCAATGGATTAATTGGCGCCGTAATTCGTCCTTTTATATCTACGCGTGGTCGTTGGTAGTCTGGGTCTGGTATGGGCACAGCAGACAATAACGCCTTTGTATATGGATGTTGTGGATTTTTAATTATCTCTTCCGTTTGCCCCATCTCAATTATTTTCCCCAGATACATTACCGCTAATTCATCACACATATAACGCGCTACCGCCAGGTCATGGGTAATGAATAAATAGGTTAAATTAAATTCATCCTTCAAATGCAGGAGTAAATTCATTATTCCTACCCTGATTGAGGCATCTAACATTGATACCGGCTCATCCGCAACAATAAATTCAGGTTCAACAACTAATGTGCGGGCGATAGAGACCCGTTGTCGCTGACCACCACTTAATTCATGGGGAAAACGGTGTATAAATTCCTGTGGTGGCGTAAGTTCTACTACCTCTAAAGCCTTAAAAATCTTCTCTTCTCTATCTCCAATATGCTGAATTATTAATGGCTCAAGCAAAGTATCCATTACCGTCATTCTGGGATTTAATGATTCATACGGGTCTTGAAATATCATCTGCACTATCTTGCGGAACTCCCTTAATTGCCTTCCTTCAAGATGCTCAATATCTTTACCGTTAATAAAAACATTGCCCGCGGTAGCGTTATGCAATCTGACCATCAATTTCCCGCAAGTGGTTTTACCACTGCCACTTTCCCCAACTAATCCAAGCGTCCTTCCTTTATTAATTGAAAAACTTATTTCATCTACCGCATAGACGAATTTATGGCATTTTCCCCAAAATCGCGGTTGTAATGGAAATAATTTCGTTAACTTCTCTACTTTAACCATATTATTTATATCATATCATAAAACTATTCTTTTATCAAGTTTTTTTACATTGACAGAACATAGAATTTGTGATAAAATATATAAAAAATGATACCATATCTTATCATTAGTATTATTATAATATTAATGTGCGTTTTATTAGCTGGATTTTTCTCGGGAATGGAGATGGGATTTATTTCTATTAATAAGATTAGATTGAGGCATTTAGTCGAAAAAAAATATCACCGGGCATTAATTGCCCACGATTTATTAAAAGATACTCCACTCCTTTTAGCGACATTATTAGTTGGTATCAATATGGCGATTATTACCGCCTCTTGTGTGACGACTTCTATGAGCCATTTACACAAGATAAATCCAATTTATACGGAGATAATCTTAACCTTTGTCATCCTTTTAATTGGTGAGATAATTCCAAAGAGCATATTTCGTTCGCATTCAACGAAATTAATCTTAAGTTTAATTTATCCCTTGAAATTAATCTATTCGCTTCTTTTACCCGGCGTAAATTTAATGACAAAGATAACTAATCCGGTCATTAATCTCTGGAAAGGTTCTGATTTAAAGACAAAAAGCCCATTTGTGACTAAAGAAGAATTACGATTATTAATTTCAGAAGGAGAAGAGGTCGGGAGTTTAGATGAGGATGAAGAAGAGATGTTAGATGGGGTTTTTAGCTTATCGACGAGGCGGGTAAAAGAGGTAATGACCCCAAGGACTGATATGGTTTGTTTCAATATTGAGGATAATATCTCTGACATATTAAAGGAATTTGAAAAACATCCTCATTCTCGAATACCTGTTTATGATGAAACTATTGATAATATTATTGGCATCATATTTATTAAAGACATCTTTAAGTTTTATGAGAAAGGATTTGAAGAGACATCGGTTATTGAACTTATCCGATTTCCTTATTTTGTGCCAACAAGCAAAAGGATAGATAAGCTCCTGCAAGAATTTCAAGCCAATCATACTCAAATTGCTATTGTTGTCGATGAGTATGGTGGCACCGCAGGTTTGGTGACATTAGAAGATTTATTAGAAGAGATTGTTGGTGAAATTCGGGATGAATATGAGACAAAGGAAATTTTTATCAAGGCATTAGTTGATGGCATCTATCTTGTGGATGCCCGAACCTCTATCGAAATGTTAAATGAAGAATTAGATTTGAATTTGCCACAAGATGATTTTGAAACTATATCAGGATTTATTTTAGATTTATTAGGAAGAATACCCGCACCTGGCGAGATAATTAACTATAACAACCTAAATATGACTATTACTGAGGCAGATGAAAGGAGTATTCTTAAGGTTAAGATTTTTAAAAAGGAGAGATAACTAACAATGATTAATTTATTTTTGTTGACCCGGGAGAAAAAACTTATTACTGATTTTAAAGAAATCAATCTAACAGAGATTTTGAAGAATAATGACCATCTTTTATGGATTGATTTAATTGACCCGACAGATGAAGAAATTGGTATTTTGAGTGAAGATTTTAAATTTCATGAATTAGCCATTGAAGACTGTTTATTTCCACAAAGTCAACCTAAGGTAGATGATTTTGGGGATTACATCTTCATTGTTATTCAAGGGGTTAAAAAATATAGAGAGAATGGTGAGGAAGAATTAAAGACAGAAGACTTAAACATCTTTTTTGGTAAAAATTTTGTCGTAACCGTCCAGGAAGAACCATTTAAAAGTATTGCCAACCTCGCAAGTCGTTGTAAGCAAAATCCTATGTTTTTGGATAAAGGGTCTGATTTCCTGTTGCACGCGATTATTGATGGAGTAATTGATAGTTATCTGCCTTTTTTAGAAGAAATAGATGATAAAATTGAACAGGTAGAGGATGAAGTGCTGGTAAAACCAGGCAAGCAAGCGATAATGAATGAGATATTCTCGTTAAAAAAGCAAATTTTAGCCATTCGCAAGATAATTGGCCCACAACGGGCGGTGATAGGGTTGCTCTCAAGAAGGGATATACCGTTCATTAAACCTAATACACTTATTTATTATCGAGATATTTATGACCATTTAGTTCGCATCGGTGATACGATTGATATGTATCGAGACCTGACAACCAATATTTTAGAAATATATTTTTCCTGGACATCCAGTCGCTTAACCGAGGTAATGAAGGTATTGACATTAATTGCCACCATTATGATGCCACTGACCTTAATTACCAGTTATTACGGAATGAATATCAAACTACCAGAGTTTACCTGGGGATGTATTCGAAGTATGCCATTTGTCTGGGCATTACTAATTGGGACGACATTAGGATTATTAATGTTTTTTAGACATAGAAAATGGATATGAACAGTGATAGGGAGGGATGTCCTTGTTTCCTGAATTCACTTTCTCCCTGTAAATATAGCACTTATTAATCGAAATTTGTAAGCGTTCAGGTGGTGTAACAAAAGGAGATGTGGAGATTAAGGAGATAGGGAGATATTATTAAAAAAATTGAAATTAATAGAAACTAATAGAAATTTATGGAAATTTGTTGTTTTCCACAATCAATTTCTACCTATTTCTATAAATTTCAATCTATTTCTATTATCTTATCTCCATATCACTCTTATCTCCTTATCCCCTTTCTTACACTTTTGATATATAGCCTGAACGGTTACAAAAATTAGGATTTAAAAATGCCATTATATGCCACTAAAGGGATAGTCTTGCGAAATCAAGACTTAGGTGAAGCGGATAAAATAATTACCTTGTTCACTGAAAAATTTGGGAAATTAAAGGGAGTGGCTAAAGGTGTCCGCAAAACAACCAGTAAATTTGGGAGTAGTGTTGAGATTTTTACCTGCGCTGATTACCTGCTTTATGGAAAAGAAGGTAAAGACCTTGATATTATTACCCAGGCACAGATTATTCAATCATTTAAGGAAATCCGCGAGGATTTGAGTAAAATTACAACTGGCTCTTTTATTATTGAGTTGGTAGATACATTAGTGGCAGGCAGAGAAAAAGACCCATTATTATTTTCCCTTATCTTACAAACACTTACCTGGCTAAAAGACGAACAAAATGAGATGATAATACCTGCTTTTACCTTAAAAATAATGACCCTTGCAGGATTAAAACCACACTTTGGCGAAACTTGCGTTTTATGCCATAACTTAATTAATAATGATAAATTACAATTCAGCTCAAGTCAAGGAGGGGTAATTTGTTCTGGACATCAGATTAAAGATGGGATAATGCTAACAGGTAGTCTTAACAGTCTAATAAATCAATTACTTAAATTGGATATTTCCCGTCTAAAAAAGATTCAAGTGGCTAAAAATTTATTATCCACAATCACAGAGTTAATGTTTGATTATCTTAACTATCATCTTCACAAACCACTCAAGTCTATGAATACAATGAAATTAGGTAACCGTTCAGGTAGTCCTTTACCGCAGAGACGCAGAGGAACAGAGAAGATATGGAAATAAATTAGATAACAGAAAAGATTATTGGTGCAGCCATTGAAATACATAAAACATTGGGAGCAGGTTTGTTGGAATCTGCCTATGAAGAATGTTTATGTTATGAGTTATCAATATTAGGGTTACATTTTAAAAGGCAGGTTGAATTACCTGTAAGATACAAAGGAGTTAGATTAGATTGTGGCTATCGGTTAGATCTTTTTGTTGAAGAAGAAGTTGTTGTAGAATTAAAAACTGTGGAGCAATTACTTCCAATTCATGAGGCATAGCTTTTAACCTACTTAAAAATGATAAATAAAAGGGTAGGTTTGTTGATCAATTTTAATGTTCCTGTCCTCAGGGATGGGATTAAGCGTATCGTCCATAAATTTTAATTTTCTTCTCTGCGTCTCTGTGTCTCTGCGGTGAACGGTTACAGAAATCGGATAAAATTGACCAGTGATTTTATTTTACCTGATTATCCCTAATTTCCCTCTCTTCATATTGCCAATCCTATCTGTCAGGATATAAATGTATATTCCAGAGGCAACTCTTTCATTAGCAGAATTCCGACAGGTCCAGGTTATCTTACCTGCGCTATTAGATTCTCTTTCTTCTTCATAAACCAACTCACCAACAATGTTGAATATTCTTATTTTTATCAGTCTATTTTGAGGCAAATTAGCAAAGGTTATTTCACCTTTCTTTGTCGGATTAGGATAACAATAGACAGATTGGAAATCGGTTATTTGAATTTGAGGTGTGGGTGGAGGTAATTTAATCTCTGTATTTTGTTGTTGCTCTGTTTTTACTATTGGTCCAACCATCTCTAAAGTCGCAGGTCCGACCGCAGAAACTCCATCTGTCCAGTCTACCATAATTAACTCATCTTCCCCTAAATCACCAAATATATCAACTTGTGAAGGGGAAAATTCCCCGACCAAACTCGGGTCTCCAATTGCTTCTAAAGTAGCCGTTTTTGCAGATGGTGACTCACTCCCTATCTCTAAAGGATTAAGATTGATTCCAGGTTTCTCTTTTGCCTCTATCAAATAAGTGTAAGTGCCTGACTCTGTAAAACTAATGTTAGCATAATAATCTCCATCGGCTAAATTTCCACTCGTCGGAACAAACCCCATTGGAAAGGGACTACCAAAAACTCTTTTCCCATCTTTATATATCCACAGGTGAACATATTTTGGCAGATTCCCATCCGCATCATAATATCGAACTTTATAAGTAAATAAAGTTACATTTACTGTGCCATAATCAGGGTCAACTGCATCAGATGTAAATCCCGACTCACCTGTCCAGGTAAGTATTGGAGCATT